>CAZXGX010000108.1:0-6451 GCA_964640475.1 uncultured Candidatus Bathyarchaeia archaeon | reverse complement strand
ATTCCTTCGGTCAATTCTTCGCTTACGCGAAGCACATGTATTATATCGTAAGTCTTAATAAACATTTCCAATTCAGATTTCGAATAAAAACAATTAATACTAAACACAAATCAACAATCAAAATAGCTTAAAACGAAAAAAATCAACCATAAATAAGCACCAATTCACTAGGAGCAAACCAAATCTTAACATAAAAACTAAAAACACGCCAACCAAAAACACGCCACAACCCCAAAAAACCAATTCTACCAAACCCAACTTTACGAAAAGTACTCAACGAACCCACATTACTATGTTGAACCGAAGCAAAAACAGCACGTACTCCATGCCCCTTAAGAAAGATTGTTCCAGCATACACCAAATCAGCAGCCAATCCTTTACATCGAAAACTTGGATGAACCGCAAGCCAAAGAACACAACCAAACCTATCCCTACCAACATCAAATTCAGTCAGTTTCACAAATCCACCCACAATTCCATCCATTTCGCCAACCAGTATCGTACCCGAAGAGCGTAAGCTGTGTGTAGCGAAGAAGCGAAAGAACCTTGGAAAAGACAAATCTATGATTTCTTTAAGTTTGAGCAAATCATTTGCAGTTGCAGATCTAATTAGAGTTGGCACAAATAATAGGTTGAATTAAAGAACCTAAAGAACTTTAAGAAAAGAAAAGGGCTTAGGTGGACTTTTCTGGCTCAATTGTTTGTTTTTTTCGGGAGAAAATCAAGCTTGTTGATTTTACAACCTGTGGAACTCCTATTAGGTCCTCAAGGATAAGCATTCCTCGAGCTATTATTGCGAATGCACCTGCGGGCCCAGTTGCAACTCCAAGGAGTCCGAGAATGCCTATGATTCCGAATTCTTGTACACCAGCACCTGCTGGAGTAATAGGAACAAACGCTAAAGCAGTGACTAAGGGGTGAATTAGAAAATAAGCTATCCAGGGTATGTTGGTGATTCCTAAAGCGTAACCTAAAAAGTACCATTCTAAGCCTTTGAGTATCCAACATATAATGGTTAATCCTAAAATTGCGGGTATTGCTTTCTGAGTGCTATGAGAGCTTTCTTTGAATTCTTCTAGTTTGCCCATTATGCCGCCAGAGAATCTTTTTATGAATCGCCAGTTTGCGATGCGTTCAAACAAGCCGATGGCTCTTTTGGACCATGTGAAGGCTGCTAGTACAATGGCTCCAGTAAGCATTAATGCTATGCCGAATGCTGCGACGATTATGCCAATGTTTATTCCAAAGATTGTTCCGGGGAATAGGTCATTCCATGTGGCAGTAGGAACTTTGTTTATTAAATAAAGTACTGCGCCTAATCCACCGGCTACTTTAACCAAGAATTCTATTGTTTGTATGCCAAGAATCATTGAGAGGCTTTTTGATGTTGGAACGTTTTGGTCTCTGAGGTAGATGGGTGTGAGTATATAACCTGAGCGGCCAGGAGTTACATCACTTGTGAGCATACCTGCATATTGGGCGAGAAGGGTTTTTCCGAAGCTTGTTTTTATTCCGTCTTTAGCTAGAATATGTCTAATTCTAACAGTGAAGAAAACGTTGATTCCAAAATACATTATTAAAGCCAATAGCAAATATTCAACCTTGATTGTGAGTAATGCGTTATACAGTGATTCTATGCCGACGTACCATAGTAATGCGGCAAAAATGGCTACCATGATGATTATTTGTAGAGCGTATTTTAGGAATCGTTTGGATGAGTTTTTTTGTTTTGGTTCAGGTGATGCTTGTGAATTTGACATTATCGTTAGCAATCCTTTTTGTGGGTTAAATGGGTTATGGAATAAAGTGGATGATATAGAGAAAAGTCTTGCAGGCAACAATTATAGCTTGATTATTTGCTTAGAGAAGTGTTTTATGGTCTTACACATTCGGCTTTTGGTCTGTAGGGACGTTTGGTGGTTCTTTTGCGTTTATGGTATGCGCATTCGTTGACTCTGGTTAGTATCCAGCCTTTGTCTTGGTAGATGCAGCCGCAGGGTAAGTGTGTAATCTTTGAAGATTCAGGTTTGCTGGGTTCTTTGTTTTTAGCCATGTGTTGGTCAATATTGATAATTAGCTGTTTATGGTTAATTAAGTTTGATTTTAAAAAAATAAAGATTTGGGGGTTTTGTTTTCTAGATGTTGGCTGCTATTGTTGAGAGGTCAGCGATGTCTACTTTGAAGTTGCCGTTTAGGTCCATTTGTGAGTTATAGTTTCCCCATCCGGGCATTGCGTGGAAGCATTTGACTATTTCTGAAAGGTCTGCTTTTGTGACTTTGGTTGATGAGTCCTCTATTATTTTGAAGGGGTTAAACTGCATTTGTCTTGTCATTGATCGAAAGACAGTGCCGGTTAATGGGTCTTGGCCAGTTATTGCAAGGGTGAAGTTAGTCCAGTTGTCGGTAATATTTAGTGTGCCGTAGGCTTTGGTTATTTGGGTGTCTGATTCTCTGTGAACTTTAACTATTGTGTTATTTTCATCTGTAATTACGGTTATGTTGCTTGTGACTGTGTAGAGGTTCCATGTGCCGTTTAAGAAGTAGTCATTTTCATCCATGTTTAGCTCAGAGACTGAAGCATTGTTTAGTCTTGCAGAATAGAATACGTATGTGAAGTTTTCTTTTGATCTTACACTGCTTATTGGGCGTGAATCATTAGTTGTCCACATGGCAGTGGCAGAGGCTAATTGATTAGTGTTATCTGTTGCAAGTAGTGTTGTTCGAGCGCGTGTTTGAAGCAAGCC
The DNA here is from genome assembly GCA_964640475.1 of uncultured Candidatus Bathyarchaeia archaeon. Classification (GTDB taxonomy): domain Archaea; phylum Thermoproteota; class Bathyarchaeia; order Bathyarchaeales; family Bathycorpusculaceae; genus Bathycorpusculum. The sequence goes on along the minus strand of CAZXGX010000108.1, from coordinate 3,707 downwards.
ATTAACTTCTTCAGTGCCCCAGTGGGTTATGACGCCGTTAATTCGTACCCAACTTTTCTGGAGGCTTTGTCGATTAGATAGCAACGAGTTTGATGTGTCTGATTTTGAGGCAGCAACTGAGCCTACGGCTAGGCTTAAGGTGCTGACCGCAATTACTGCGATGAGGGCTAATGCGATTATGCTTTTTCTTTTCATCCTTATTCACTTCTGAAATAAGCCGATTACAGAATTAGAATAAAAGCGTTTCTGAGTTCCTTTTTAACAAATAAGCTATTTTATTGTTCATTTTTGTTCAGTATTGTTCATTCAGGTTCAGTTATGTTTTTATGGCTAAATTTTATCGTTTTATCGTGATATGAACGATTGTTGGGTTATATTTGCATGTTTGCATCTAAGTGGTTAAATATGCTGTATTTTCTTTTGCGGCGGGTGAAAACAGGTAGGTGAAATATATAATTTTTAAATACATTGTTAAGAATAGAATCCGACATGGAAGTTAACCGTATAGTTGCTTGCACTGCTGTCTTTTCGATGCTATTTTTGCTCTTGCCAATATACGATGCTAACTGTCAAGACTTTATTGAATACAAAGTGTATATGGGAAGTAATGGTTCTGCTGGTTGGTTAATTACTAAAGTTTCAGATGTGAATGCACCAATTGACAGTTGGGAAAGTTTTCAGACGAGAATTTATGATCTTGTGGATTCAGCTTCAAACTTGACGGGTAGACAAATGGATATTGATGATTATTCACTTCAAATTAACACTACAGTGTCGGCTGGGTCTAAAATTACTGAATACATGTTTATTTGGCAGAACTTTAGCATAATTCAAAAAGATGAATTATCCTTTGGCGACGTCTTTGGCGTTAATGATTTTTTTGATCAATTATACGGTGAGGCTTCTCTTCAAATAGAGTATCCTGATAATTGTGTTGTTCAATCCGTTAGTCCTGAACCTAACCTTAGAGATGATTCTGCCCATATTCTAAGGTGGTACAGGACACAGGATTTAACTAGCAATCAAGTTGCTGTTTCCATCAAGATACAATCAAACGGATTTATGCAAAATGGCATCTCTGAACAATACATTATCTTGGGAGCAGCTTCAGTACTTGTTATTGCTGCATTGTTAACTGGATTTTTGGTTGTTAAACGACGAAAAGTAAAGACTATTGTTGCTGCTAAAGAGGCGTCGACGATTGTTGCACCGCTTGAAAGTGAAGAAGATAAAATTTTGAATACCCTTCGGTCAGGTGGAAATTCTATGCGGCAGTCTGATATTACTGAACAATGCAGGTTTTCTAAGGCTAAAACCAGTCAGCTCTTAGCTAGCTTGGAAAAGAGGGGTATTATAAGAAGATATAAGAAGGGCAGAGATAAAATAGTGACCCTTAATGAATCGGGTAAAGGTGAATAATTTAATGAACCCGCGTTTATCGATCTTAAAGAAATTACCGTTAACATTAGCTTGTTTTTTGCTGTTAATTTGTTCGGTTAATGCTGTTTTAGCTCAGAGCACTGTTGTTCGTGCTGTTGCGTCCTCTAGTGAGCTGCTAGTTGATGAGAGTCTTACTGTTGACATCACTATTTCGAATGTTCAAAATCTTGCAGGGTTAGATGTTTTTTTGCAGTGGAATTCTTCGGTTCTTAGTCTTTCAAATGTTGCTTTGAACTTGGGGGTTTCCTCTCATTCTAACGGTGTGCTTTATGGTAATAATTTGAATTATGATTATGACACGATTACTGCAGGGGACATTTATGTTAATGAAACGGAGTCTTTGGGTAGTTATGAGCTTTTGGCTCAATCTGTTGGTCAATCAACACAGAGTTTTAGCGGTAGCGGCACAATTGCCACTTTAACGTTTACTGTAATTAACGCAGGATCGGCTGGTTTGTTAATTGAAAGTGAATTAGCTGATCATCCTGCTGCAGGTGAAGTTGCAAATTTGATTGAACACACAGATACAGCTGACTCAGTGAATGTTATACCTGAATTTACAGGCTTAATTATAATTGCCTTATTGATAGCGGCTGCTACATCCGTATTAATTGTCTCAAAAAAGAAGCTAAATAGACAATAAAATGTATGGCAGGTAGAATGGTTTGTCTGCAGAATCAAATGTTGAAGATAAGGATTTGGCTTTGCAAAAAAGCAAAGAGCGAGAGAAAAAGATTTTCAATTGTATGATAAATTCAAGCATTATTCTCATGAGCTCATTGATGGGAGCTTTCTCTGAAATAATGGTTAATACAACAAGCGCTATGGCGTCTGGTTTTGCTGAATCTTTAGGTGATGAAGAAGCTAAGGATAAAGTCAAAGAAGATATGCCTGATGTAAACGAGAAAATGATGAAGCTTATTTCTGATACTAGGAAGGATATTTATCGTCAATTTGAACAAAAAAAGAAAGAAATTAAACCTATGCTTGCTGATTCAGTTTTTGATGAGGGACCTATAATAGTTGAGAATTATGATTTTGGTTTACCTAAGTTAACTGAGAAGCTTGATGATCTTTCTCTTGCGTCTTATTCACAGCTTGTAGTTAGTGAGGATAAAAGGTTTGATGCAATGTTTAGAGAGTTGATGAATTGGATGAATAATCTTCCTAAAACTCCATTAAAATCAAGCAAATAATTTTTTTTAAAGTTTAATGCGTAAGTAATAATTACTTCAAGAGCCCAAAATAAGCTTATGAAAAAGGTCATTCTTATTACTGGCACTCCATGCGTTGGTAAAACTACCATAGCAAAAGCGTTAAGTGCCAAGCTTGATGCGGAATACATCAACCTTACTGATTATGCGAAAGCAAACAACTTGATTTTAGAAGAAGATAAAGAACGAGATACTCTCATAATAGATGAGGAGAAAATGCCTCAAAAAATTTCTGAGACTATTAATGCCTCAATTAAGAAAAGCATTGTTATTGATGGGCATTATGCAAGTGCTGTTACTCCAACTGAACATGTTGCACTGGTTTTTGTGTTGAGAAGAAATCCAAAGGAGCTTAAGCAGTTTATGGAAAAACGTGGTTATACAGGCAGTAAGCTTTGGGAGAATTTGCAGGCTGAAATTCTTGATGTTTGTCTTGGAGAAGCTATGGAGACGCATGCGGGTAGGGTTTCTGAGTTGGATGTTACTGGGAAAACGGTTGATCAAGTGGTAACGGATATTGTGGATGTTTTGGAGAAGCGTAAAGTGTGTTTTGTGGGCACCATTGATTGGCTTGGCATGCTGGAACGTGAAGGCTTGATTGATCAGTACCTGAAAGAGTAGAAATGCTGGTTATCTGAAGCTTTCTATTTTTTGTTTAGTAAGCAATGTGATCTTGCGTCGATTGGAGTATGACTTGGCGTGGTCACTGAATTTTTCTCCAACCATGATTGGGCTAGATAAGCCTACGTCTTCTGATGAAGTGTCAAGTGTAATTATGACGTTGACGCCGATTGTGCGGTTCCAATCGCGTATCCAAACACCTTGCTCGCTTCGTCCTTTTTGAACAATTAAGTCAAAATGTCTAGGTCTTCCGCTAAATCCTTCCATAGTAGCGTTTTCACAGTTAACTTTGAAGCCTTCCTTCTTAAAGTATGAAACCGCCAAATCTGTTAATCGAGACCGAACCTTCGGTTGGTCTTCCCCAATACTCACGCTAGTTTTGCTCCCTTTAATTCCTAAACTGTTATGAACCTGTGTGTGGAAAAGGTTTTC
>CAZXGX010000107.1:3079-6496 GCA_964640475.1 uncultured Candidatus Bathyarchaeia archaeon | reverse complement strand
GCAAACGGAATAGTGTATGTAGGCTCTTATGACCATAAAATTTACGCTTTCAACGCGACAAACGGCATGCATATATGGAATTTCTCAACTAACGGAATTGTAGTATCTAGACCCACAGTTGCTGACGGGATCGTATATGTGGGTTCTGAAGACAACAACCTTTATGCGCTTAATGCACAAACGGGCGCGTTTGTTTGGAAGTTCATTACAGGTTATTATGTTGATTCTGACCCTGTAGTCTCAAATGGTATTGTCTACGTGGGATCAGAAGACAGGAACGTTTATGCATTAGACGCTAAAACAGGCGCCAAGGTTTGGAATTTCACAACAGGGGGGCAAATTATGCTTTCTTCTCCTGCAGTAGCTAATAGTTTAGTTTACATTGGTGCTTTGGATCACAGAATTTATGCTTTAGACGCTTTGGATGGAGGTTTGGTTTGGAGTTTTGAAGCTGGTGATAATATTGTTTCTTCGCCAGCCGTTTCAAAAGGCATCGTCTATGTTGGATCATTAGATAACAGAGTTTACGCGTTGGATGCAACAAAGGGAATAGAAATTTGGAATTTTACTACTGGCGACGACGTGTTTTCTTCGCCTGCAGTCGCAGACAATGTAGTGTATATCGGCTCAAATGATGGGAATGTCTATGCATTAAATGCTGCCAACGGTGATTTGAAATGGAAATTTGTTACTGCTGGGGCTGTAACTTCTGCTCCAACCTTTGCTGATGGCTCAGTTTTTGTTGGTTCTAATGACGGAAAAATATACACTCTAAATGCAGAAACTGGTGAGTATAGATGGAGTTACAGTTCAGGCGACTTTATCATTTCTTGCCCAGCAGTAGCTAACGGCTTGGTCTTTGTTGGCGGATGGGATGGAAAACTCTATGCACTAAGTGTTTCAAATGGAGCCTTAAAGTGGAGTTTTGCAACTGGCGGAAAAGTTGATTCTTCCCCGACCGTTGCTGACGGCGTAGTTTACGTTGGATCGCATAACGGAAAAATCTACGCTTTAAACGCTTCAACAGGTATGGTTGGCTACGATTGGGAACTCCACAATAACGTTATTTGGAGTTATACTACTGGTGATATGGTGATGTTTTCTGCTCCAGCAGTCAGCAACAACGTAGTTTATGTAGGGTCCTACGACGGCAAAGTGTATGCTCTAAACGCTAAAACGGGAGAGTTAAAGTGGAGTTTTCAGACTGGTTACGCGGTAGTCTCTTCGCCTGCTGTAGTTAACGACATAGTTTATGTTGGTTCAGAGGACAACAGTCTTTACGCTTTAAACGCCGAAACTGGCGCTTTAATTTGGAGTTTTACTGCTAAAAACATGATAATCACTTCATCGCCAGCAGTTACTAACAACATAGTGTATGTGGGTTCAATGGATGGAAACGTCTATGCTCTTGACGCCACAAACGGCAGACAAATCTGGAATTATTCAACAGGCGATATTGTGATTTCATCACCAGCTATTTCGGAGGGCAAAGTTTACGTGGGTTCCTATAACCACAACATTTACGCTTTAGACTCTGAAACTGGCGCCTTTGTTTGGAGTTACACTACAGAGGGCAATGTGGCTTCTTCTGCAGCAGTTGCCAACGGAGTTGTCTATATTGGTTCAGATGACGGCAAAGTGTATGCTTTAGATGCGGATTCAGGCAAGTTTAAGTGGAGTTTTCAAACAGACGGTGAAGTTGCTTCAGCTCCAGCGGTTACTAATGATTTATTGTTTGTTGGATCATATGATGGCAAGGTTTACGCGTTAAAAACTGTTGACGGTACCCTTGTTTGGAGTTATTTGACTGGTGATTGGGTGGTTTCTTCTCCTGCGGTTGTTAATGGCGTGGTTTATGTGGGTTCATACGATCATTTTGTCTATGCGATTGGAAATCCACAGAATAGTCAAACGCCAGGGTCTTATTCGATGGAACTTATTGTATTAGTTTCAGTAATTGGGGCAGCGCTAGTTTTTGTTATTGCTTTTCTTTATTGGCGTAAACGTAGGGCTAGCAGGTTTTTTAGAAAATATTTTATTCCGAGAACAAGTATTGTTTGTTGATTCTGAATGAAAGGCAAATGGGCTTTAACTTTATTTCTAAGTACATTCTTAATCATGTCACTTTTCATTGGTCTTCATTCTTATCTCAGCGGAGACGATAGTGGAAACATTGATTTTTTTGTCGGTGTAGATGCTGCTTATGATAACATAACTGATTTAAAAAATCGCATTGACGAAGTGAAAGATTACACCAACTTTTTTGTTTTAGGAAGCACAGGCATCACACTTAACGAAACCAACCTTAACGAAATGTGTGATTATCTTTATGCAAACGGGTTGAGTTTTGCCACTTACACTCATACGGCGCAAAATACAACTTACGAGTTTAATCAGTCAGCTTGGACAGTATATGCTAAAGAGAAATGGGGTAGCAAATTTGTTGGATTATACGTTTATGATGAGCCAGGTGGACACCAGATTGACCGAGATGAACCGTACATGATTGTTCCGCAAGCCGACAATTACACAGATGCTTCTGGCAAATTTGTTGGAAACTTGAACTGTTACATTTCTGAGTTTATTGCACTTAATACAACATTGATGACTGCTGACTATGTTCTTTATGAATACGGTTATAGAGCAGGTTATGACATCATTTTAGCAGAGTATGCATGGAACCATAGTAGGGTTATAAACACTGCGCTCTGCCGTGGTTCAGCAACTATGCAAGGCAAAGAGTGGGGTGTAATGCTTACTTACACGTATGAGCAACCGCCGTATCTTGCTTCAGGACCAGAATTGTATCAAGACATGGTTACTGCATACCAAAACGGTGCAAAATACATAATTATGTTCGATTTTGCAATGAAAAATGAAACGAGAATGGCACATGGAATTCTACAACAGGAGCATTTAGATGCTTTAAAGCAGTTTTGGGAATATGTTAAAAATAATCCTAGACCAAGCAACCCTGTAGAGGAGCGTGTAGCATACGTTCTTCCTTCAGGTTACGGTTATGGTTTTCGAAGCGAAAGTGACGCAATTTGGGGTTTATGGAGTGCTGATAACCTTTCAAGCACAATCTGGAATGACGTTAACAGTTATGGACAGCAATACAAGCAGAAATTTGACATAATCTACCTTGATACACCAAACTTTAACGCTTGGAACTATAGTAAACTCATATTCTGGAATGGCACAATCTATTCAAAAGATGAAATATAATAAAATGAGCATTTTTTAGCTCAACAAGCCGCTTTCATGTTATTTACGCTTTTTAACAGAAACTTTATTATGTTAACAAACTTCTTTTTCAATCAAACCGAGGAAAATAAGGATGAAAAATTCTGTAAATGAAAAGCAATCAGGCGCTTATGAGTTAAGAACAAACTGGCCACCTTACACTTACAGAGA
>CAZXGX010000107.1:0-2979 GCA_964640475.1 uncultured Candidatus Bathyarchaeia archaeon | reverse complement strand
AACGAATACATGGCAGCTGTTAACGCTGGCAGATTACCAATAAACAGGATATCTGAATCCACTCCTGAAGAAATGATGCGAAAAGTGATGACACGCCTCTACCTACGGTTACCAGTGAATAAAGTGGAGTTTAAAGAGAAATTCGATAGAATTCCAGAAGATGTCTTTGGACCTCAACTTAGACGCTTAGTTGAGAAAGGCTTGCTCACTATTGATGATAAAGAAATTAAAATCACCAAACTCGGTGACATCTGGAAAGGCAACATTGCATGGGAATTTTCAGATAATCCACGCGCAAAAAACATGCTCAAATAAAACCCTTTTTAATTATTAAATTTCCTTTTTTTGACCTTAAAATCGCCTATAGTGACATACCCCGTCGGTTTTTGTATAGATACCCCAAGAGCGCCCAAATATGCTTGCATTTCTCAGAAAAAACTTAATTTTTATAATAATGTTAGGTTAAATTAAAAAAATATTGGTGATGCATGGAAAAAAAGTCCATGCGACTTCAGATTTGGTTTCGTTTATTGGCTCTTTGAAGCTGCAATAGTGCTTGCTAATGGTAGACCTGATGGGCAAACGTAAGAGCATGTTCCGCAAACAATACAGTCTTTCATATAGAGTTTTTCAGCTTTCTCAAAGTCGCCTTTAGTAATAGCGTTGTAAATCATTATTGGTTGCAGCCTTACTGGACATGATTCAATGCATTTAGCGCAGTGAATACATGCAGTTTGTTTTCGGGTTTTAGGTTTGTTGAAGACAATTATGCTTGAGGTTCTCTTTGTTATTGGTGCTTCAGTGGTTGGAATTGCATGACCCATCATGACTCCGCCAAATACAACTTGCGCGACATTGTCCATGTTAATGTTATTTGCAGAAAGGATGTTGCATACTGGAGTTCCGATTTTTACTTGCAGGTTCTTTGGTGTTTGAATTTCTCCGTTTAGTGTTGTGACTCTGCTTATTAGTGGTTCGCCTTCGAAGACAGCGTTGGCAATAGCGTTGATTGTTGCTACGTTCTGAACAATGCAGCCCATTTCATATGAGCGTTTGTTTGGTGGTGTCTCGTATCCGAAGAGTGCTTTTTGTAGTAAACTTGCGTCACCTTGTTGGTATGCAAAGTGTCCTGCAACTACTACAGTGTCTGGTTCTTTGCCGAAGACTTCTTGTAGTTTTGGAATTGCTTCAACCTTGCTTGCTTTTGTGGCGATAGTAACTTTGGGGTTTCCCAAAATCTTTCGGACAACTCTAACGCCTCTAAGCAGGTTTTCTGTTTTCTCGATGAGTAAGCGTTCGTCAGCGGCATCGTAGGGTTCACCTTCAGTGGCGTTTACGACCAAGTTTCTAATTTTGGCTTCAGCTGGTGGTGAGAGTTTAATGTTTGTTGGGAAGCCTGCACCGCCAAGACCAATAATGCCTGCTTCTCTTATTCGCTTGATTAGAGCGTCGATTTTGGTGCTGTCTAACTCGTCTTCAGAGATGGGGGTTAAGGTTTTGTCTTTTGTTTTTTTACCGTCACCCTCAATGATTATTGCTTCTGAGCATGCTTCAGAACAGTGGTTGTAAACATTAGCGATTTTGACAACTTTACCTGAGATTGGGCTATGTACTGGTGAACTGATTCGCTCTTTTGAGTCTGCGATTTTCTCTCCAATGCATACTGAGTCACCAACAGAGACAAGGGGTTTGTTTGGTGCCCCTGTGTGTTGATGAGTTAAGACTATTGCAGTTTTTGGATCTGGAAAGATTTCGATTGGTGTCTTTCTTGCTAGCTCTTTTTGTTCTTTTATTTTTTCAAACGGCATTTTATTCATCTCCCAAAGGGCTTACGTAGTCCTATTCGGTCTATTAGTGGGACCGTTAGGTTCATGATTAACAATGCGAGCAATGAGCCTCCGAAGAAGTTCATGTATGTCTGTATTAGCACTGTTAGTACACCTAAGGCGACTCCGAATATGATTTGTCCCCTTGCAGTGTATGGTGTTGTAGCTGGATCAGTAGCCATGAAGAATCCTAAGAATATTGAGCTTCCGATAAAGACTTCAAAGATTATGCGTATCAATGCATCTCCACCGTAAATTCCAGTCATTACTAGAGACATTGCGACAATGCTGGCGAAGTAGGTTGCAGTGATTCTCCATTTGATGTATTTGCGAGCTAAGACAAAAAGTGCGATCCCAACGATTATTACAGCAATGCTTGAGGCTCCACCGGCCCATCCGTGGTACTTTACTAATAGCATAACGGATTCGATACTTTGAAAGTTTGTTAATGTAGGATCGGAATAGCAGCCTTGCAGATTGGCAACAAATGATCCTAAACCATTATCGCCTATTGCAAGATCTCCCCAGCCTAAGGGACCCGCGAGTTTTGGAACACTTAAACCACCTTCAGTCCAATCTGCAAAGTGGTCTTTGACAATAAATACTGAAGTAATGAAAGGCAACAGAACCAAGAATTTTGCAGCAGCAGCTGGATTAACAAATTTCCTTCCAGCCATTCCTTGAAGCTTTTTGAATACAAGAAGACCGAGCGCAGAGATTATCGCAACATAAACAAAAGCCATAGGCGCAGTCAATGTTTCAATTGGCATAACATCAGTAACTTGGGCCATTTGAGGAAGACCGAATGAGAATGAGAGTGTTACAATCAGGCCAAACACTGCAGCTGACATAGTGTTTACTTCGCTGTCAGCGGCAACTTTGCCTACTAAAAAGTCAATTCCAACGGCAACTCCAACAGCAACCAAGGCGGCCACTAGTAACATTGCACCAAGAGGCATGACCCAAACATTGGTGAGGCTAAGTTGTGAAACTTGAAGTTCAGTGGGTACAGGGACATGCCACCATAGAGCAGCAGTAATAACAGTAAGCACAATCAATGCAACGAAAGTGTAGGTCATCAGTCGATTTTTAGACATGGCACCAGAAATGTGGGGGGCTGGCGCAACAACCAAATCTTTGGATTTTTCAACAG
>CAZXGX010000106.1:0-6517 GCA_964640475.1 uncultured Candidatus Bathyarchaeia archaeon | reverse complement strand
AAACTCATAACATTCCAGAGTTTAACACGCGTGTAAGGTGGCATGTTTGGATCCTGCAAAATTTCATCCAAGAGTGAAACCGCGTTTGAAGCCTTAACGGCTGGCGTAAATTCTGGACTCTGCAATGCATCCATTGCGTCTTTAGCAGTCCTTCTGATGTTTCGTGGCGTTGTACTGTCTTCAGAGACTTCGCCAAGTACACCTAAGGCCTGTTTAATTTTAGCTTCATATTCCTCAGCTTTTTTCTTGCGCACCATAGACAATTCCCCTTATTGCAGAATCGCAGTGATCAAGTTATATAAGCTTTTGATACGTATTTACTTTGGGGTTCTTGAATGCAACATAAAAAAGAAGATACACCAATAAAACGCATGGCAGATTTGCTGCGGCAAGGCGCCACCTTAACCGATCTTTCATGTCCAGTTTGTGCTTCACCACTGTTTAGACTAAAAGATGGAACCATTTGGTGCGCACAGGATGAAAAGAAAGTTGTAATAGTAAAAGAGGGTCAAGAAGCACCCCAAACAGCACCAGCAAACAATGCGTATGATAAACTTGAAGCAACTTTACTAACAAAAATACAAGGCATTGAAGACAGAATTCAAAAAACTGAAGATATAGAAGAAATACAAAAATTAAGCACCGCCCTCTCGGAACTACTAAGTAGTCTAGAAAAAATCAAACACATTAAGACCAAGACGTAAGTAGGAAAACAACTGATGCTTGGAGTCTACAATAATTTCCCCCAAACCATTCACTTAATCGAAAGTTTTTCTTCAACACTCACCATTAAGCAGCTTCAACAAAAACTCATCCAAACATTAAAAGACACGAATAGAAAACCCTTCCATTTTGAAGAAATCGCTATCCCAACCATCCCCAATTCTGAAGTAATTTTTGAGTTTGGCTTAGCAGAAGATAACGAATTCAGCTTTATCAATAAAGAAATAATGGAAAATGCCATTGAGAAATTAAATGCAAGGTCCATGCAAACTCTAGACTTCTTCTGCGTAATACGTTACTATAAAATCAGTGCTGAAAAAAAAATTGCCCTTAAATTTGATTACTATATGCTAAGGAGCAATTTTGCCGCTAAAACAATAGAGTTTCAGGTTTTTCATAAGCAAGGCCCAAGATATATTTCACCTGAAGACTTAATCGCTCTAATTGTTCAAAGAATAAATGAACAGCTTCAATTAAAGAACGCTTTAAAAAAAATTGACCCTTTATGAGACTAAAAGGGCAGGGAATATTTTAGAATCTTTTTTAATAGAAAGGATTATTTCTGAGTCCACAGTAACCTAAGGATTCCATAAAAAAAATAAAAAGCTGAGAAGGAGTAAAAAATGTTCCCAATTGAAGTTAAATCACTCAGGAAAGCTTACGGTGATCTAAAAGCGGTTAATGACATCTCTTTTACTGTCAATAAAGGAGAAGTTTTCGGCTTATTAGGTCCGAACGGTGCAGGAAAAACAACCAGTATAGAAATCATGGAAGGTTTACGTGAAAGAGACGGCGGAGACGTGAAAGTTCTTGGTCTGGACCCATGGAAAAACGGGTATGAAGTTCACAAGAAAATCGGTGTTATCCCACAAGAATTCAACTTCTTCGAAAAAACAAGCCCAAGAGAGGCAATATTGTACTACGCAGACCTATTCAAAACAAAAGTAAACCCAGATGAAATCTTACGTGATGTATTACTTGAGGATTCAGGAAAAGTTCTATTTGAAAACCTTTCAGGCGGACAAAAACAAAAAACAGGATTAGCATTATCGCTTGTTAATTCACCAGAACTACTTTTCCTTGATGAACCAACCACAGGACTTGACCCTAACGCACGAAGAGCAATCTGGGAAGTCATCCGAGGTTTAAAAGCAAAAGGCAAAACCATCATTCTAACAACCCACTACCTTGACGAAGCACAACAGCTCTCAGACCGAGTTGCCATAATGAACCACGGCAAAATCGTAGCTATGGGTACAACCAACCAAATCATCGAAGAACATGGCACAGGCGAACGCCTACAAATTCACGGAACCGAAAAACTATCAGACTACATCAGGACAAACACTGAATTGCAGGTGGATTATGATAAAGTAAAAGGCGAAATCAGCATTCCACTAAAAAAGAAAATTGATGCTTTAGCAGCCTTAGCAGCAGCCGAACAATCAGGACTAGACTGGGGCGAAATACAAACACGTCGAGATAGTTTAGATGATGTATTTATCAAACTTGTCAACGATTTACCGCTTGAACAGGAAGAAATGCCAACTGAAAGAAACAGCAAGAAACGGAGACACTAAAAATGTCAAGCGCAAAAAGAATCTATTCAGACTTTAAAGTTTTCAGCATAGGTTACCTTAGAAACAAATATGGATTATTCTTTGGATTAGTTTTCCCAATAATTCTTATCCTGATTTTTGGAGCAATATTCTCAGGAAACTCGAGCGGAACAATCAGTGTTTACGCTCAAAATCAAGATACAGGACCCTTCCCAGTTGAGCAAATGAATATTGCATCGTCATTTCTGTCAGCACTTAACAATTCAGGCACTATTAAAGTGATAACTGTTGAACCGACCATAAACTTCACAGACTATCTTGCAAGTCATTCAGCAGCCGAAGGTATAATTATTCCTCAAAACTTCTCAGCTAACTACATAGCGGGTCAATCAATAAACATAACAGTCTACGGCAACTCAGCAACAAGCACCAGCGGCATCGTAACAGGAACCGTAAACGGAGTAGCAAATTACTTTAACCTGCAGAGATTTAACGGCACAACAGTCATAGGTATAAAACAAGCCACCGTTAACACTCAATTGCCAAACTACATTGACCAGTTGATTCCAGGCTTAATCGGCTTCTCGATACTAGTAAATCCAATGTTTGCATTAGTCGAAATCTGCTCAATGTATAAGAAAAACAAACTATTCAAACAATTATCACTTACACCACTACGAAAGATGGAGTGGCTAACCTCCAAAGTACTCTTCTACATTCTCTTGTCAGCAGTATCCTTCCTTCTAATGGCAGCTGTCGGCATTTTAGCTTTCGGCGCAAACATAGTCTTAACTGTCTGGCTAATACCCTTCCTAATCTTAGGACCAATGCTTTTTGCATCACTAGGTATGCTAGTCGGCACCGTAGCAAAGAACCCAGAAACCGCAGGTGTAATCGGCAACATAGTAACATTCCCAATGATGTTCCTATCAGGCACGTTTTTCCCAATCAGCATGATGCCAGACTACCTACAAACCATTGCACATGTACTGCCGCTATACTATATAATTGAAGGCTTAAACAACATCATGGTCTACGGAAACATAACTGGAGCACTCATTGACATAGCAGTCGTTGCAGTAATCACATTAGTCATCTTTGTTTTAGCAGTAAAACTGTTCAAATGGAGAGAAGACTAAACTCCCCAACCTATTTTTTAGGCTCTAACTTTTTAAAAACTCAACAACTTGAACATATAACGCTTCAAGAACTTCAGGTTTACTTTTACCGCCATCAATCCGTAAAAGCTCACCCTTCTCCACATACGTTAAATAAATATTTCTAACCTTCTGCTGCGTCTCCAATTTTTCCATAACAGTTTTTTTACGCTTCAACCGCTTTAAAACCACACTTGGCTCAACATCAATTAAAATGCATAAGTCAGGTCTTTTTGCGTTAGCGTTAACAGCCTCAATCCAGTCTAAACTTAAACCTGCACTACCCTGGTAAGCTAAAGACGAGTAAACATAACGATCAGAAACTACAATTTTGCCTTCAATTAACGCGGGAGCCACCTCGTTCTGGACGTGTTCAATTCTATCAGCAGCAAAGAGTAATGCTTCAGCTGATGTGGGCATTCGTTTCTGCTCAAAAAGACGTTTCCGTATAAATTTGCCGATTTTACCTTGGCTAGGTTCCGCTGTGTAAATTGCATTGTATCCTGCCTTGTTAAGTTTTTTAGTTAACAATTTTGCTTGGGTAGATTTTCCGCTGCCATCTAAACCTTCAATGCAGATAAACACGCCTTTCTTACTCATGCTTATTCAACTCGGTTTTTAGCGTTAACCATTATAGGGAGCTACATAAATATAACTTGCAAACAAGTGGGCGTGAATTTATTGCCAAAGGCATACTGGGGAGAAATTAAGGATCCAGTGCACGGTTACGTGTACATTACACAGGCTGAAAAAGAAGTCATAGATTCGTATCCAATGCAGCGATTACGAAGACTACGTCAGTTAGCAGGTTCAGAATATGTTTACCCAGGAGCTAACCACACACGATTTGAACATTGCCTAGGCGTTATGTTTCTAGCAGGTAACGTTTTAGAGAATCCACATGTATCCCAGCATGTAAGTGAAGAAGAAGTAGACATGTGCCGAATATCAGCGCTACTTCACGATTGCGGCCACGGTCCGTTCTCACACGTTTTCGAACAACTACTAATCAGAGAATTAGATAAAACCCATGAAGACATAACATCATGGATTATTGAAAAAAGCGAAGTATCCGATAAACTTACAAAGCTAGGGTATAAACCAGCAGAAATCGGCGCGCTCGCCGTAGGAGAATACCACAAACCCAGCAAAGCATTCCTAGACCAAATAATCAGCAGTGCAGTTGATGTAGACAAACAAGACTTCATTCTAAGAGATACCTACCATACAGGCGCCGAATACGGCTTCATAGACGTTTACCGCTTAATTCACGCACTTGATGTTATGGGAGAAAATCTAGCCGTGGAGCTTGGCGCGCTCTCTGCATTAGAAGCCTTTATGATTGCTAGAATTGAATCCTTCAAAAGCATTTACTTCCATAGAACAGGTAGAGCTGCACAGATTATGCTAGCAACTGCAATGGAGAAAGCCAATCCTGAACTTGGTTTAACTGATTTCAAAACTCCAGAAGAATACCTGCAATTAGACGATTACACAGTTTGGGCTGCCCTAAAAAAATGCAAAGCTTCTAAAGGCATTATTGCTGATTTAGAGCATCGCAGAATGCTAAAATGCGCTTATGAACGAACATTCTATGAAAAAGACGCCATGGTTTCAAATCTTTTTGGCAGAGAAGCATACAGGCATCAGGTGCGAAGCGAAATCTCAAAAGAAGCCGGCGTCAACATTGAATCAGTAATCATCGATGTACCAACCGTGCCATCAGTGCCTTATCACCATGCGGTATTAATGGAGTCAATGGAAATTCCAGTCTTTACAAGAAGCCCCAAAGGCAAAAAAGCCCAACAGCGACTGAGTGATAGCTCAAAAATTTTTGAAACATTAAAAGGCTTCATGAACATACTACGAGTCTACACAAACGATGAAGACCGCGAAAAAGTAGAGAATGCAACAGCAAAGATACTTGGCAATATTCCATCAGCCGCAAAAATCTCTTTTTAATATTTCCCAAATGCTTTTCTTATATACTAGTCATGCTTAAGAAATCAACAGAATACTCTGCAAGGAAGGGGAATATTTGGCACAAGAAAAAACTGGAAAAACCGATGATAAAAAAATAATCAGTGTTAGAATAAAAAGAAAATCTGAGCCACCAGCACCATCAGCAGCACTTTATTCAGATAAAGATGTCCGCCAAATGGTATCTGAATTTGTTACCTCTTGGATACGAGGAGACATCATCATAAGGTTCCCTACAGCTAATGAATTAGCCAAAAAAACACCTTTAAGCATAGCTTTCCCAACAGATCCCTCAGTTAACGCAGAATTAAAAATAAAAGAGCACTACGTTGATTTATTATCCGTTTGTGCTGGAATCAAGCACGCATCAGCTAACGAGCAAAATCAAGCCATATCTGAAGTTTTCAAAATGCTACTAATGTTCCGTTCCGCAAACCGAATTGAAGGCAAAATAATTTCTAACAATATAGAAAAAAGAGTAGAAGAACTAGAAAAAACAGTTAAAAACCAAAGCAAACTCGTTGACCAGATAACAGCGCATCTGTTTAAACCCAAAAAATCAAAACAGGAACAACCTGTTAGCTAAAAGCTTGATTTTAGAAGGGTAAGGTTTATTCGAAGGAAAGAATATTCTGCTTGATGCTCCTAGTTGTAGAGCGCTCCGGTAGTATAGTCCGGTCAAGTATTCCGGCCTTTCGAGCCGAAGACCCGGGTCCGAATCCCGGCCGGAGCACCAATTAACTTTTCATTAACTACCAATTCTAGTTTATGCTGAAAACTCGTTTAATCAAAGGATCAAGAGTATAGCGTACCTGAGTATTCCATGATTCACTTGTTAAAATATCGTGGTCACCATCAATCTTGATAAAACAAGTTTCAACTCCAGCACCTTGGAGCTTGGAATTAAACGATTCAGCAACTTGTATTGGCACGATTACATCGTCGGATCCATGGACGAAAACAAACAGTGGTGCATCTCCTGAAACATAAGTCGCTGGTGAAGCCTCCCGCCACAAATCGGGATTCTGCTCGTAGGTTACGTTGCCGAAGGCGCTTGTAACTATATTATAGATAAAGGATGGATTCCAATTTTCACCG
>CAZXGX010000105.1:0-6583 GCA_964640475.1 uncultured Candidatus Bathyarchaeia archaeon | reverse complement strand
CACATCATCTTTGCATACTCAACTTACATATTAAACATGGAGATTCCACAGGTTATTCTCTACGTATCTGTATTATTCAAGTCACTCTCCATTTTTGGCGCTTACTTCTTAGGCAAAAAACTCGGCAACAGCTTCGTCTACAGTTTAGGCTTAAGTTTTGTAACAGCTTTTATTTCCAGTTGGCCCTTAAACGTAACTTGGGGAGCTAACCCCTTCCTAATCGGCTTCCCCTTATTCCTCGTATGTTTAGGATTTATATTATCACTTTATCATAAACGCGACAAAACTAGTTTAATCGTTGCAGGCCTAATGTTTGGATATACTGGCGCAGTTATCTTATCTTATCTAGAAGCCCTGATGCTGTTAACCTGCCTAATTTTTATCTACTACATAATAATGCATCGACAAAAAATACTATCAACAATAACCTCAACAGCTCTTATCTTAACTACAAGCTTGATACCGCTAACACCATTTCTATACCAATTTATTAAATTATACAATTACCCTGGACACAACATTGGTTTACCAACAGACATCTCAAACTGGACAAGTCAACAATACTTCTTCAGCCAAGCTTTAGATTGGGCAATAAACAATCTATCACCCTATATCCTCCCTAGAATCCTGATTGTATTAATCATTGGAAGCTTCTTAATTTTATTACTCATAACCAAAGACTATAAAAAAATAAATGATCCAGTCCTCTCAACTAGTAGATTCGCCTTCGCAATCTTTGCATCTTCAATTATTTTATCCTTCATTTCATTCTTCCTCCCCGGCGATTTTAACATTGTCTCTTGGGGACATCAAGGCATTATCCTCTCAATTCCAATAAGCATACTCATAATTGCATCATACATAAAATATGCCGAATTCTTACGAGAAGGCAGATTCAAACCGCTATCAAAGCATTTCACAAAAAAACCAAAGACCCTTCTACTAATAACAATCATCACTTTATCATTAGTTACTGCACCCTTCCTATACTACAGACTAATAGCCGATTCTCCAACCATTCGCGGATCATATGACATTTATGCAGTAACTACTCAGCAAGATTATGATTTAATGCAATGGATGAAAGCTAACCTAAAATCGTCAAATAATGAAGCATTAATTTTAGTTCACCCATATAGTTCTGGCTTGTTTCTTCCTTCAGTTTCAAACAATAAAATTATTTACCCCTATACTGCAAGTGCAATGAGCCTTTCATATACAACACTGGTTAGTTTGCTTGAAAACACTACACTAAATTCCATGGCTTACCAAATAATGCGTAACTTGAACATCTCCTACATTTTTGTCAGCTCAACTGTAATTCAAACAAATCCGCAATCCCCCAAATGGGAACCAACACTATTCTTGGGAAATCCAAACTTCCGCCTCATCAAAAACTTCAATGATTCATACCTCTTTGAAATAGAAGATTATGATTCAACTATTGTATACTCAGATAACTTTGAGTATCCAGTTTGGAACCAGAATGGCTGGCAAAACAACCACACAGACTCTGGCTTAGGCAATGTAACTATAGAAACCAATGCAGCTTTTGGTTCAATGGCTTTAACAATAACTGCGCAAGCTGACTCTCTAATCGGTAATAACAGTAAAAGCTACAGCAACTATGTTAAAAGAGAACTTTTCGTCGATAACCAATCTTCAATCAATCTATCCTTTGATTTAGACGCTACAGAAGGCTTCAATGGAAACGACACTTTTGCTCTCCTAATCTCAGACATTAATCAAACCCAAACCATAGTAATCGCTACACCTAACAATATCTTCCAGAGTTACACCTCTACTGAAACATTACAGGGATACAGTGGCGAGTTCAATTTCAACTTGAGCCAAATGTGGTTAAATGCATACGATTCAACTCTTCCATCTACGCTACTTCTGACCCTGGCAAATTACGATTTCAACGGTTCCTGCAACATTGTTCAAGTGGATAATATCCTTATAAACTCAACCTGTTCAAGTCCCCTTTAAAACACCCTGAAAAAGATGAAGCTATGAAAAAAAATATTCAAGAACTACAAGTTTCGGTAATAATACCTACATTCAATTCTGAAAAAACAATAAGACAATGTTTACAAAGCATTCAGAAACAAACTTTTAAGCAAATTGAAGTTATAGTTGTTGATGCCTTAAGCAGTGACAATACAGTTAAGATTGCGGAAAGTTTCCATGTTAAAGTTATACAGGTAAAGTGTCTGCAATCTCAAGCCCGTAATATTGGTGTTGAAACATCCACTGGTAATTTTATACTTTTTTTAGATTCGGATCAAGTACTGTCAATCAATGTAATTGATGAATGTCTTAAAAAATGCGTTAATGAACGTGCTGGAATGATCCGTGTTCCCGAAGTTTTTCTTGGAGATAGTTTTTGGAGCGAATGCTCAGCTATTTGGAGAAACAATTATGACAAAGTTGAAGCCTTATACGGCGATAGAATAGGTCTAGTTCATAGTAAACCAAGGTTTTTTACACAACAAAATTTGTTGGATGCTGGTTTGTTTGATCCAACCTTGTTATGGGGCGAAGATTATGATTTGTATGAACGTTTGAAAGCACTTGGTATTAAGGAGGCTGTCTGCAATGCAGTTCTATATCATTTTGAGGTTGTATCACTTAAGCAGTTTCTGTTTAAAAATCTCCGATATGGCGATTCATTGTCTACTTTTACGCGTCAATCTGGCGGTCAAGGTTTTTCCGTTATGATAAATCATGCTGTATTAACATTTGCTCAAATTTTAAAGAAACCTCAAAAGTTGTCGTGGATTGCTGGTTGCACTGTTTTGTTCTTTATCAAGTCAACAGCAATGGTTCTAGGTGTATTAAAAAGTCGATAAAACATGCGAAAATTGGGAGAATTCCTAAATAGGAAATACCTCTAATTACCTGTGTAAAACTTAAGGTGTAACCGATGAAGGCTCTGGTACTTAGTGGCGGTAAAGGAACAAGGCTTAGACCCTTAACTTTCACTTGTGCAAAACAACTCATCCCTGTAGCAAATAAGCCAATCTTAGGCTACGTTCTTGATCAAGTTGCATCAACAAACGTAAAAAACGTGGGCATAATTACCGCCCATGAAACAGGCCAGTTTGTTAAGGATTATGTTGGTGATGGTTCAACTTGGAACTTTAAAGTTCAATACATACCTCAAGAACCCTTAGGTTTAGCGCATGCTGTGAAAACAGCAAAAAAATTCCTTGGACGAGACTCTTTTGTAATGTGCCTTGGTGATAATGTCACTGGTCGATGTTTAAACTCGTTTGTCAAAAAATTCAAATTAGCAAAACTTGATGCCCTCATAATTCTTAAGGAAGTTGATAATCCTTCATATTTTGGTATTGCTATATTGGATAAAGACAATAACATCATCAAGTTGGTTGAGAAACCAAAAACACCTATTGGAAACCTCGCAATCATAGGGACTTATGTTTTTTCAAATAAAATCCATCAAGCAATTGAACGGATTAAGCCATCTTGGCGTGGTGAATTAGAGATTACTGATGCAATTCAAGAAATGATAAACATGGGCTTTAAGGTTAAAGCTGAACTTCTTGATTCATGGTGGCTAGATACAGGTAAAAAAGATGACATTTTAGCTGCAAATGCAAAAATCCTTGATGAATTCATTCAGTTTGATGTCAAAGGAACTTTGACTAACAGCATTTTAGACGGCAGAGTCAGGATAGAGTCTGAAGCAAAAATAATCAATAGTACTATTAGGGGGCCATGCGTTATTGGAAAGAATGTGTTAATCGAAAACTCATTTATTGGACCTTATTCAAGCATCGGAGAAGGCTCCAAGATTCTTAATTCAAACGTTGAATACTGCGTCATCCAAGAATGTGTAACTGTTAAAGATATAGAACGCATAGAAGATAGTTTGATAGGAAAAAACGCGAAGGTAACCAAAAACGAACGAAACAATACACTAAAAGTTCACATTGGTGATTACTCAGAAGTTGAAGTATGATTGCAACTCCGTACAACAACTATTATAAACATTCCCATTTATACTGAGTTATATTAAATATTGGACTGATTACTTTGCTTGATGGAATAAGAATTAAAACAATATGTCGTATTGTCGATGATCGAGGATTCTTCACAGAAGTAATGCGTAAAGACTGGAAAGATCTATTTGCAGAAGACACTATTGCTCAGGCAAATCACTCATTTACTTACCCAAACATTATTCGTGCATGGCACCGTCACCTTAGAGGTCAAGTTGACTACTTTTTAGCCTTAAACGGTGTCTTTAAAATCTGTGTTTATGATGATAAATCAGGTGAGCTTGATGAGATAGTTTCAAGTAGTCTAAACCTGCAAATCGTCAGAGTTCCTGGGGCATACTGGCATGGTTTTAAAGTTGTCAGTAATGAACCAGCAATGTTATTGTATTTCACAACCAACCTGTATAACCCGGCAAATCCCGATGAAGAACGCAGACCATGGAATGATTCAACGATTATCCCCAAAATAATAAACGGCAAAAAGAATGATCCACGTGTAGGTAAAATCTGGGATTGGAATCTCCCACCAAATAAGTGATAATTATGAAACTGTTAGTAACTGGTGGCTTAGGCTTTATTGGAAGCAACTTTTGCAAGTATATGCTTGCAAAACATCCAGATTATGAATTGATAAATGTAGATAAGATTGGCATTGGTGCTAATCCTGCTAATTTACATGATGTTGAAAATAACAAGAACTACACCTTCATTAAGGGTGATATTTGTAATCCACAACTAATGAATAGGTTGGTTCATCAGGTTGATGCAATAGTTAATATTGCGGCTGAAACCCACGTTGATAGAAGCATCGCGGATCCTAACATATTCCTCCAAAATAACACACTAGGCACTTTTACGATTCTTGAAGCCATACGACGTCATAATCATAAGGCACGTTTAATTCAGGTATCAACCGATGAAGTATACGGCGAAGTCCTTGAAGGCTCTTTTACAGAGAACGCTCCCCCTAAACCATCAAATCCTTACTCTGCCTCAAAAGCAGCCGCGGACATGTTTGTTCTATCTTACTATAAAACTTATGGACTAAACGTCTCAATCACTAGGTGTACAAACAATTTTGGACCCTACCAAATGCCTGAGAAACTAATTCCCAAAACGGTTATTCGGGCCTTAAGAAACCTTCCAATACCCATCTATGGTTCAGGAATAAATGTTCGCGACTGGATATATGTGCAAGATCACTGCTCAGCAATTGAGACAGTTCTGGAAAAGGGCGAATCTGGCGAGGTCTATAATGTCTCTGCTGGAAACGAAATCTCGAATATTGAAATAGCCAAAAAAATTATGGCTAAATTGGATAAACCCGAAAGCTTGATTACTTACGTTGAAGACCGACCAGGTCACGATACACGTTACAGTTTAGATTCAAAGAAGGTGCAAATGGCGCTAGGTTGGAAGCCGCTTTGTGACTTTAATAAGTTCTTGGAGTCAACGGTTCAATGGTATTTACAGAATGAGCGTTGGTGGACGCCGTTTGCCACAGATGTGATTCTTCATCCAACGCCTTGGAAGTTGAGTGGTATTCGTTGAAGGTTCTCATAACCGGAGCTACTGGTCTTTACGGTTCAAAGTTAACTCAAATGTGTATAGAGCGAGGTTTTGAAGTCTACTCGTGTGGTATTCAACAAGTCAGTGCCTTTGACAATTGTGTAAAAATGAACATTTCCGATAAACCTATGGTGGATAAGGTTTTCCTTAATGTTAATCCTGATGTTGTTGTTCACGCAGCTGCATTAACAGATGTTGATAAATGCGAAACCAAAAAGCAGTTAGCATGGAAGATAAATGTTGAAGGCACCAAAAATATTGTTGATGCATCAAAGAAGCATGGCTCATTTTTGGTTTACATATCAACTGATTATGTTTTTAACGGAACCCAAGGACTATATAAAGAGACTGATACCCCTGAACCTATCAACTATTATGGAGAAACAAAACTTGAAGCTGAGAACCTAGTAGAAACTAATTTGACTGACTATTGCATTGAGCGTCCCAGCGTAATTTACGGTTCAAGACCTGCAACTGGAAACATGAACTTTGTTCTTTGGCTTATTGATGAACTTAAAGAACATAAACGCCTAAAAATCGTGGATGACCAATGGAATACACCTACTTTAAATACGAATTTATCTGAAATGACCTTGGAAATTGTAGACCGAAGGTTAACTGGTATCTTCCATCTGTGCGGGGCAACTCGAGTAAATAGATTAGATTTTGCTAAAGCTATAGCCAAAATGTTTGATTTAGATTTAGACTTAATCGATGTGGTGAAATCTTCAGATTTTACTTGGTCAGCCAAGCGTCCTATGGATTCTTCACTTGACACTACAAAAGCTCAACATCAATTGAAGCATAAACCATTGGAATTGTATTCAGCTTTAAATTTACTTAAAAGGGAGTTAACCTTAGAAAAGGGCTAAAGTACTTGAGTGGTTTGTTTTAGATTTAATCTATTTTTTCTTCGTTGTCACCTAATACTTGATTGCAGTATGGGCATACATTTACTAGTTTTGATTTGCCGCCTTCAAAGTCAA
>CAZXGX010000104.1:0-6763 GCA_964640475.1 uncultured Candidatus Bathyarchaeia archaeon | reverse complement strand
TCTGCTTTCATATCTGCCATGTCCACTCGAACTTCCTCCATTTTTGGGCTCATTTGCGACGGTTGTGTTGTTATGTAAGCCATTTCCTTAATCTGGGTACACGCATTGATGTGATTTCGAAGATTTGTTTTCTTTATTGCATCCCAAAGGGTAGCCGTTATCGTGCTTGGCGGCTTGGGATTTAGGCGGCTATTAAGCAATGTCTTTGCCTCAGCAGTATTTGGATAGAACTTCCATTACTTTCTGAGGTTGGAAAGGTTTTACGACGAAATCTTTGGCACCCGCTTTTAGAGCTTCAGCTATTAGTGCTTGTTGCCCCATGGAACTACACATGACTATTTTGGCTGCTGGGTTTGCTGTTACTATTTGTTTGAGTGCATCGATGCCGTCTTTGGCTTTGGTTCCTGGAGGCATGACTATGTCCATTAATACTAAGTCTGGTTTTGAGTTCTGGAATGTTGTTATTGCTTCGTCACCATTGGCTGCTTCTGCTATTACTTCATGTCCTGATTGCAGGATTATTTTTTTGAGTACTGCCCTCATGAATGATGCATCGTCTACTACCATTACTGTTCCCATGTTTTTTGCCTCATCTTGTATTGGTCTACATGTTCGGAATCAGAATATAAAAGTATTGTGTAGTAATACATAAGATTCAGCAACATCATGACCGAACCCTACTCACGATAACAATCTTCTAAAAAAGCTGTGTATAGGGCCTATTTTGAATCTGCAGCTGAAAGAGCACCAGAAACCTTCTGCATATCTTTAGTGATGGATGAAAGAAACTTTATTCTATTTTCAACTTTACGTTTCTGAACACTAGTCAATTGTTTGAATTTTGGGATTGCGTCTTGTACAACAATCATGAAGAGTTCTCGGTTTCTTTCCTCACTCAAGTCTTTTAATTCTAAATGTCCATCTTCAAATATTAATGCTAAATGCCCGGTTGGATCCATATGAGCGTTTGCTACATTGCCAAGATCAGCTGGAAGTGATTCAATTGAGATGCTGATTCCTGGCGATAGTGGTTGCATTAATCTAAGAAGAGATTTGAAAAATTCACTAACTAGAAGTCTTTCTTCCGATGTTAACTCACTTATTTGACCTACATCATCTGCAACCGCTCTGAGGGACTCCGCTAGCTGTTGTGGGGTTACCTGCGGTGGTTTTTCTTTTTTGACTGTTGTATCGGCAACTGGTTGCTGGGTCAACGTAATCAGTACGTTAGAGAAGTTGTTTTTAAAGAAAAGTGCTTGTATGTTGCTATTTTTACGCACATAGTTTATATCTACTATATCAAGTCATAATACATAATACTTATATTCGGAATCAGAGTTCTCCATATCCCTAGAAGTGACACCCTAATGGTTTATGGACATCAAGGTTTAAAAGAAAAAGCAGACCCAAGCAGGATCAAAGAAACTACAGCGTTAAAACAAAACAACTCCAAAATAATGGTGTCATTAGACAAAGAACGCCCAATGTCCACATCACCTTTATATTATAAATATAACATCCAAAGATTTGACTTACATCCAAACTTCAGTTTTTCCCATCTAGATAGCATGATTCCAAAAGGTACACCTGAATACTTAGATCATGGCTTAAACTATGTTGAACGTATCGTTCGTGCACTCTATTATTTTAAGCAATGCAGCTTAATCGGGCCTTCAGGAACAGGCAAAACACACATTGTATACCTCGTAGCTGAACTTACAGGATTGCCGATTTGGGAAGTTAACTGCGGTTTATCTACATCCAGCTTTGACCTAATCGGCAGATTCATTGGTTTAGGCAAAGAAAACTGGGTTGATGGCTTACTAACACAATGGCTAAGAAAAGGTGGCATAATGTACCTTGACGAAGCTAACATGATGAAACAGGATGTCGCAACACGACTTAACCCAGTCCTTGACACAAGAGGACACCTTGTATTAAACGAAAAGGACAGTGAAGTTATTGAACGCCATAAATATGGTTACATGATTATTAGCATGAACCCTGCTACCGCCGAATTCTCAGGTACCAAACCACTCAACGCCGCCATGCGTCGACGTATGGCTGTGTGGATTAACTTCGATTTCTTAAGTGTTGGAGAGAAGATTTCACCTGATGAAGTGGAAATGTTGCAAAAAAGAACTAAAGTTAGCAAAGAAATAGCCTACGGAATTATTCAAGCAGGCGCAGAATTACGCAGGCAATACAAAGCTGGAGACTTACCGTATGGTCCCTCTTTGGGTGACCTAATCAATTGGGCAACACTTGTTTTCGATGGTATGACTCCGATGGAAGCGGCAGAAGAAACTATAATTGGTTTAACCAGTGATAATCCAGAAGTTCAAGCAGACGTGAGACGTATCCTTGAACCAGTATTCATTAAAGATCAAAAGTAAGACTGGTTTCTATGGGTTTTATTGATTATGCTTGGACAATTTCTTTTCAAAAAGATAATACAAAAGTGAGGATACTGCAAGACTCAACTATAGAGCAACCAACGATTGCACCTGACGATTATGGGTTCACAATAAAATTTCCAATAGTTCGTTTTTTAGATGACAAAAAAATTTCGTATCTTGGGATAGTTTTTCCAGAAAATGCTCAGGGGAAAAATCGAGTTGGACGGTTATTCCGTGCATCAGTCCTACATTTGACAACTCACACATTAACAACTTTACCTGACAAAATAATGTTTCCAAACGATAGTGACACACCAGATTATGCATACCTCAAGGCATTAATTAGAGATACCTTTGCAAATGCTTACCTTCAAGCTTGGTATCCTGATCGTTTTGTAGACATAGCATATGCAAACACATCATTCTTCCAAAAAATAAAGCCCATAGACCGAATTTTTACTTCTTCAACAAGGATAATGACGGCTTTACTCACTAAGATTAACATTGGCTTGATCAAAGGAAAATTAAATCCTGATGAAGATCAAGCAGTAAATCTCATTTTTCAGGAATTGAATAGTCTTAAAGACACATTTATGTCAACTTTTGCAGGTGACCAAGTAGACATACCAAAATTAGTCGACGAGAAAATTAAAAAGTTAAGTGGAATTCTTGAACCATTTGGTCCTTTTTTAGAAGCTCCATCTTTTTTATGTACAGAAAACATTGGTAAATGCACTATCTACAGTAGTTCCGATCTCAACTTTGATTTTGAGGGGGCATTCATAGGTTCTTTGGAATCTTTGGGTGGTAGCGTTCCAGCAATAGATAGTATGGAAGCGCTTTGGCGTCCTGAACAGGAAGCTGAGGCGCATTTAGCTTTTGATTCAGATAAGTATTCCAAAGAGCGGCGAGATAAAATTATGGCTAGAATCACTCCGTATGTCACCTCTCTAACCCGTTTTAAAAGCATAGCTTTCCCAGATGAAGATTACAGTCAATATCTGCGTGCAAGAAGCTTGATGCAGGGTGCTAGCCGAAGGTTAATGGATGCTATTAGAAGCGCTCTTGATCTTGTGGATGAAGATCCTCGCCAAGAAATGGGTATGTTGGATTTGACCGCAGTAATTGCAGCCATTGCAAGTAATAAACCGGCAACTGACGTTTTTAATTTAGATGAGTATCTTAAGCAAAGTTTTGCTTGGTCAATAATCTTTGATGTTAGCTCCAGCATGAAAGTTCGAGGTGAATTTGGACGTGCACTCGCTATAAGCGTTGCAGAGGCGGCAAGAGAACTCATGACAGATCCTACTTCTTGGTGTTTCTTTGCTTTTAGCGATCGTTTCTATATTCTTAAGGATAGTTCTGAATCCTACTCCAAAACTATACGATCAAGAATTGGTGGGCTAAGATTTGAAGGCTTGACCTACATGCCTGATGCCGTTCAAATGGCTGGAAAAATGTTGGCAAAACGGTTTGAGGAACAACGTGTTTTAATCGTAATTTCAGATGGTTGGCCTTATGGCTATGCAAACATGCCGATTGCTTTGAAGGAAAGCGTTGATGATATGCTTCGAAAAGGAGTAATTGTCCTTGGTATTGGGGTGGAGACTGACAGGATGAACAACTTTTTCAGGTTGCACACCTCGGTTTATACTCAAAAGGATTTGATTAATCGATTTTCTAGAGTTTACATTGATGCCTCTGAGAAAGCTCTCGAAACATGATTTTTTTTCTAAAAGAACGGGGGTTTTTATTAGTTTTTGGTTTTTTTTGTGGAATGTGAATTCTGGATTCATATTTTGAGGTCGTAATTGTATTATATATAAAGAATCAAAATCAGTGACTAATTCGGACTTAGAAGTAGAAGATGAATCAGAATGGAAATAGCACTCGAAGAAAAAACATCAAGTCTAATAAAAATGCATGATAAAGATGCATTGAAGCTGGTAAAGAGAGATAAAGGCTTTACAAAGCAGTTGTCAACTATTGAGGAAACATTAGCTAGATTTGGGCTGCTTAAAAATGAGATTAGAGTATACCTGTATCTGGCAAGAGCTGGCGAAAAGAAAGCTGGTGAAATTGCAGAAGCGATTTCTCTTCATAGAACTGAAACCTACCGAATCCTTCGTGATCTAGAGAAGAAAGGAATACTTTTCTCAGTCTTTGAGAAGCCACTAAAATTCACCGCTGTTCCGTTGGATAAAGCAATAGACTTACTCGTTGATGCCCAGAAGATGAAGATACGCCTACTAGAAAAAGAAAAAGAGAACCTAGTCGAAATGTGGATGTCAATACCTCAGCAGAAGATGGACAATCCTAAAAAAGAACTCTTTCAAATGTTACAAGGCGAGCAACAAATCGTAATTAAAGCTGAAGAACTACTTGAACGTGCAAATAGCAACTTCCAAATCTTTGCACCCGCAGACTACCTCTCGCAACTTTTCTACAACGATTTCACAGACAAACTGCGAAAGAAACTAGGCCAAGTTAACATAACATTACTAACTGAGGACTCAGCAAAAAGCGCTTTCTTCATTGAACAAATGGATTGGCCAGAAGAAAAATGCAAAGTAGTACATACACAAAACCTACCATGCTTTATGATCTCAGATAACCACGAATTACTTATGGCATTCCATGAAAGCGACTCATCAACCGAAACAGGCGACAAGAAGAAAGATAAAACCTCTGCAATATGGACTAACTACAACGCATTCGTAGGGACACTACAAATGTTGTTCTCTAAACTTGAAGCAGGTCAGTAAAACAATGAAGCCACTGTTTAATCCAAAACCAAGCAAACACTACTCATCTAAGATTCATTCAGCTTTTTCAATCTCTTTTTTCGATTAGATTGACATCTCAACAAAAGCAAACCAACCAATAAAAGGGCAATAATTACAAAGATTGCTACAATAAACGTGTTGGCTTGCCACCACTGAGTATTATTTTCAAGTTTAACTTTTATTGCATAAAAATCGTAGTGTCCTTGACCGATTGAGTTTGTCCATCCTACCATTACAAAGTTGTCTTCAGAAACCTGAATTGTAGTGTATGATTCTTCATAGTTACTTCTTCCAATCGTACAGCTTTGCAGAAGATTTCCGGAGTCATCTATTGTAAAAAGCCAAAAGTCTCTTTGGCCGTTACCATATGAGAAGGTAGTGCCTCCAATAAGGTAACCTGCTCTGTTATTTAATGTATTAATGTGGGTTGGGGCATCGAAGCTGCCGCCGCCAAAGGTGTGTTCCCATTCAAGGTTACCTTGAGAGTCAATTTTTATTATTAGTGCGTCACTATCACCAGCGCCTTTTGAACGTGTATCACCGGCAACAACGATTTCTTCGTTTGTTTTGGTTATCGAGTATGCTTTGTCGCTTTCGGTTCCGCCGTAAGTTTGGTTCCAAAGTAGATTGCCGCTATTGTCAATTTTAAGGACCAGAAAATCATAATCTCCACTACCAATTGAGTTTGTATATCCCGCAACTAAAAACGCGTTGTCGGTTGTTGAAACTACTGCACGTGCAGCATCATCCATTGACCAGCCAAAGGTTTTATTCCACATAACTTCACCACTGTCATCAATTTTTATCAGCCAAACGTTAGAATTGCTAATGTTTTCTGTTAAACCTGCCAGCACAAAACCGTCTTGTGCCTTGGCTGCTGAAAATAATCTATCAACACTTTCTCCTCCCAAAGTAATATTCCATAACATGTTGCCCTGATTATCGATTTTCATTACAAATCCGTTTGGATCATTATTTGATGTGAACATGTTTCCTACAAGCAAGAAGCCATCAGATAGGTTGATGATGTACCTGAACTCGCTGCCAATATTATATGGATAAGTTTTGTTCCAGAGTTGTTTTCCATCGCTGTCAAGACGCACTGCGAAGGCGACAGCTGTGTTTTCAATGACAGATTTGGTTGATCCAACAATTAAAAAACCATTTTCTGTTGCTGTTGCATAAAATGCTCTGTCATCTCCAGTGCCACCAAAGGTTTTTTCCCAAATAAGTTCTCCGTTAATTGCGACTTGATCTGAAGTAGCAAAGCAGGTTTGGTTAAAAATAAGTAATAAAGTTACAAACAGTAGCGTGAACAAGATGGTTTGTTTTTTCACTTGTTTTTCCTCAATGACTGTGGCGATTTAGAAATCTTTGGAGGGCAGACCTATTTATGACTATTTGAAGGTAAGCAGTATTCTGTTAGACGACGTATTGGATGCATTGTGGATTAGCGTTATTTGCAAATGCGTGCTTTATGAGCCAGACTGATAATTTTTCACATTTGTTTGGGTCACATGAGAATGCTTTCTTTTTTGAATCCCATAGATTGCAGAAGGTACATGGTATGCTTGCTTT
>CAZXGX010000103.1:0-7155 GCA_964640475.1 uncultured Candidatus Bathyarchaeia archaeon | reverse complement strand
ATCTACAACAACCACACCCACTCCAAGCAAAATGGCTATTCAATCAACTACACCTCCACCATACAACATCGAAACGGCAGGCATTTGGGCTAGACCTGAAATAGCAGTCCTACTAGCCGCTGTTTTCGTCGTAGCCATAGCGATTCTGTTTTGGAAGAGAAAAAAGCAAACAACCTAAACCTAAGGGCGCAAAGGTTGGGTTTCACTGACATCTAACTTAGCATTTTTTGGCCCTCTTAACGCAGAAAAAATTGCCGCCAAGAAACAAAGCACCGCAGCAAGTACAAAAGCAATGGTCAACGCAGACATGAATGGCGCAGCTATGGCGTTTGGGAAGAAAGTTTGCCCCTCCAAAACAGCCCTCGTAGATTCAGGCAACGATGTAGCGATAGACCCCATAGAGTTCAACATTGTACCGATAGGGTTGTAACCAAGGAAGGCAGCAAAGAGAGCGCCTGAGGCAGGTGTATGGCTAAAGACATCAGCGATCGCTTGGGGTGCGCCAGTGCTTACCACAGAGCTTGCTAGCGCAGCCGGCAACGTAGCGTTTAGAGAAATTATTATTATCGAGAAGAAGATGGCTTGGCTAATTGTTTGTCCGCAGTTCTGCAGAGTTGAACGCATTCCTGACGCAGCACCTCTATGTTCTGCGGGGCATGAATTCATAACTGATGCCATGTTAGGGGACATGAACACTCCATTGCCAAGCCCCATAATTAGCAATATCAAAGCAAATGGGAAGTATTCAAAATTGGCAGGCAAAAGAGTGAACACCAAGAAGGTTATGCCCGTGATTATCATTCCAGCGGTTGCGAGCAGTCTTGCGCCATGTTTGTCAGAGAGCCAACCACTCAATGGACCAGTGATGGCTATTCCGATTGACATCGGAATCATGAATATGCCAGCCCAGAATGGAGCATCTTCATATGTATAACCATGAAGAGGCAACCAGATGCCCTGAAGAAGAACCACCAACATTATCATAACTCCACCTCTAGACATCGAACTAAGGAAAGTAGCAATATTACCTGCAGCAAAAGTGCGGTTCTTAAAGAGATCTAACTTAAACAACGGATCTTTAACCCTCCGTTCAATAAAAGGAAAAGCAACCATCAATCCGATACCAACAGCTAGCGAAGCAATCACTACAGGATTAGCCCAACCCATCGGAGAGTCGCCATAAGGGGTTAACCCATAGGTAATTCCCAACAGAATCAACGTTAACCCGCCGCCGAAAGCTATATTTCCCCAAACATCAAGCTTCTGCTTCTTTCTAATAACATGCTGTTCTTTAAGTTTCCAATAGGACCAAATTGTCCCAACGACACCTACTGGAACACTGACTAAGAAAACAAGCCGCCAGTCATAAACCGCTAAAACTCCCCCCAAGACTAAGCCAATCAATGAACCGGCAAGAAAAGCTATTTGATTAATACCTAAGGCTTTGCCACGTTCATTTTCCGGGAAGGCATCAGTTATAATGGCTCCACTGTTAGAAAATAGGAACGCCGCACCAACTCCCTGGATAATTCGGAAGACAATTAACTCTATGGCGCCTGCGTCTCCAGTATTTGGAGTTATGGAGAGCAAGATAGAACCGACAGTAAATATGGCAAAGCCCAAATTGTAGAGCTTAACTCTTCCGTAAATATCAGATAATCGACCAAATGTAACTAGCAGAACAGCAGTTACGATGCTATAACCGAACATAACCCACATTAAATATTGAAAACTAGTGAAAGGGTCGATGTTTATGCCCCTAAAAATCGATGGCAACGCAATGAGCACTATGGTCATATCGATTGATGCCATCAGCATGCCAAGCGTTGTATTCGAGAGCGCAACCCACTTGTACTGTACCATAAGTAAAGTCATCAGACTAATTTTTTGGGGGTAAAGGGTTTGTGGATTATAAAAAGATTGTTGGGAAATGTTCAAGTTCCCATAGTTATTCACTCGTTTTTTTGTTCAATGTTTCCGTTATCTTTTACTCTCTGTAATCGTTTTATCGGATTATACCAGTTCCACTTACCAAATGTTGACATTACCGCAGGCACGAGATACGTTCGCACTACGAGTGCATCTATTAGAATACTGAAAGCGAAAGCAAAACCCATCTCTTTTAGCATCATGTTACTTGATAGCATCAAGGCGCCAAGCGAACCAGCTAAGATTATTGCCGCAGCAGTAATTATTCCGCCTGTTTGCTGAATTGCATGCACTATTGCATCATTTAGTTTTTGACCTTTGGCAGCTTCTTCGCGAATACGAGTAAGTATGAAGATGTTGTAATCCATACCTATACCAAGTAATAGTACAAAGAGTATCAGCGGAGTTATGAAAAGCAGACCGTAACCGAATGCTGACTGGAAGACAAGCACGGTTACAGCAAGAGTCCAAACTATGCTCATCAAAACTGAGAGGACAGCGAAGACTGGCAAAATCAGAGAGCCCAAAACGACAAAGAGTACTACTCCAACGCCTAAGGCAACAATTGGTAGAATGGCGTTGAATTCATTATCGAATACTTCCCTGGTATCAAGTATACCGCCAGTTGTACC
Organism: uncultured Candidatus Bathyarchaeia archaeon; assembly: GCA_964640475.1. Taxonomy (GTDB): domain Archaea; phylum Thermoproteota; class Bathyarchaeia; order Bathyarchaeales; family Bathycorpusculaceae; genus Bathycorpusculum. The sequence continues at coordinate 4,594 of CAZXGX010000103.1, read as the reverse complement.
ACCTAAATGGACACCTGTGACGTTAAGTGCGTTATCGAAGTCTGAATGTAGAGTTGTTCGGATGTTTTGAGCGAAATCCATGGCTTCTGTAGAATATGGGTCAACGCCAAATGTTACGGTTATTAAAGCTGACTGGTTATCATCTCCGATGTAATTTAGCATGGTAGTGTAGATTGTTGAATCCGATTCGTTTGTGATTGTCTGGTATTCCACAATTTCTCCATATGGCATAGTGGAGCTTTTAACTTCATGTATACCTTCGTGGCTTGCGATCATTAAAGAAATATTATGTAATGTAGTCATTTCACCCAAGTTAAAGCTACCATTGGCATCAACTATGGGATTCAAAAACGTTACCACCACATATGAGGGCATTAATCTACCGCTGCCAAAAGAATCAGTCATGAGGTTTGAAGCAGAAACCGACTCGAGATCATCAGAGGCCGCACCTAGCAAGTTATAGGTCGGTACTGTGGTTCCATAAACATAGAACGCGGGAATAGTAACAAGGATCGCTAAAAGTATAATTATTTTGCCGTACTTAACAGAAAAAGCTCCGCTTCTAGCAAAATAGCCACCTCTACGGTGGTTTCTTTCTCTAATTGATTTAGCGTATCTCTCAAATCGCTCTCCAGAGGTCGGCCAGAATATTCTGTCACCAAGTATTGCTGCTAATGCAGGTGCAAAGGTTAAGGAAGCAAGTAAAGTAACAACTACACCTAAACCAACGATTAAACCCATTGTTTGAAGAAAAACCATCGAGGTTGCTGATAGTGCAAAGAAAGATATTATAACAGTTGCGCCACTGGTAACGATACTTTCACCTGCCCAAACAATTGATTTCTTTATAGCTTCAAAAAGCGGCAGAGAATTGATTCTTTCTTCGCGATGCCGAGCCAATACGAATATGCTGTAATCAGTCCCTACACCGATCAGCACAGTCAAAAGAATTGTGTTAACTGTATAGTCAACTTGGTTAACGTATGTACCAACCAAGTATGGAAATATTTGTGAAACACCTAAGCCGATTCCGATTGTGCCAAGAGTAACAATGGGAGTAACTATGGACCTAAAGAATACAGCTGTGGCAACAATCAGTAGAATAATAGTAATTGGCAAAATCAGTTCAAGGTCACTGAAGGTTGATTGCATGTAATCATAACTAATTGCGTCTGTGCCTGTGACTTGTACTGAATTAATGCCGTCAGGGTTTTGGGCTAATTTTGATGCTACTATGTTTCGGATTGCCAAGATATTTTCATTGTCTGATTCTTGAAAATTTATTGAAATTAAGGTTACATCCTTTGAAGGCGATACAAACGAAGTTATCAATGACTCAAACGGCTCTCTAACATTGTAAGAATCAGTGTCCCAAACTATGTTTGACGCCAATGTTTCTAAAGCACTTGAAGTTGCGTTCTCACCAATGTTATAGATAGATGTGATTAATTCCTTGGATAACCCAGATTGATTTGAAACGTAACTTATTGTTAGGTCTTCAATTACATTATTCGTATATGTTGTATTTGCACGCCAATAGTCCCACAGCGTAAGAGTGGAGGCAATTGAGTTGGAGAATTCTTCACTATCACTAAAGTAATTAGCTATGAATTGAGAGTTTGCTACATTAGCTGCTGCAACAGCTGTGCTGTTAATCCAGTTTTGAACTGGTGTATTGGGAACCCTAGAAGCCCACGAAGCATTGAAATAATCTAGTAAATGTGAGGTATAATCATTGAAGGATTCTTGATCCGCCTCTTTTAGAATCTTTTCTGTTTGATCATAGGAGACTTCGTTAAATACTGAAATAAAGTCTTCTGAAAAACCATAGGTAGTTGGGTACCATATAACACTGTTCGCTAAACTTGTAAGTGAATTGCTTGATGGATATACGCCTAAATTGTAGGCAGCTCTCACGAATGCAACTGATGTACCTGCAGCATTCGAGAGGTAGTTAATTGAGAATTCTCGCAATTGTGCGTTGCTTTCGTCTTGGGTATTTGTTAAGTAGTCATCAAGTGAAAAATTCGTTGTTATTGCAGTGGCAAAGGCTTTGGCCGTCGCATTGGTCCCAAAGGCTGTGTTGATGTACTGTTGGTTCGTTATGTTTGCTGCAAGGGAGGCCCGTACATTGGGTGTTAATGTGGCAGTATTGGGATCTAGGAAACTCATTGCCCATGTAGCATTGAATGCATAGAGTAACTGTGAAGTATATGCGTATGCTGTTGGATCTGCCATTTGGAGAGTGGCATCGGTCTGTTGATAGGCTACCATGTTAGATTGCGTTACATTCCCCGTTAATTGATAGGTTTGACCCCATACATTTAGAAATATAGCAGGGACACTGTATAGTAAGTTGTAGGTCATGTTTGCGTTGCTAATGAGCGTGTACACTGCATGATTTGTTTCATTGAGTCCAGGGATAAGGTTCTTGTTAAGTGCCTCTTCATAGGCAGCATACCATACTTTTGAGTATACTGTTGGAACACTGTAGAGAAGAGTATATGTCAAGTTACCGCCTTTGTAAGCGAGGTAGACAGCCTCGTTGGTCTGATTGAGAGCTGGAACTAAAACAGAGTAGACGCTTGTTATGTTTTCTATTCCAGTTATGCTCTTAGTGGCGTTGATTTCTTGTACTAAATTACCTATAAATCGTTGAGTGTTGACAGACGACACGTTATTGGCTGATATAACGATAACTAGAGAGTCATTAGAAACAATTTTTTGGAATTGAGCAGTGATTAAATCTTTGGCTTTTGAAGATTCAAGGCCTTCACCCATGGTTGTTTCCATCGTTAAAGAGCTAATGCCTGTGGCAGTTACGACTACGGGCAAGACAATGGCTAATACCAAGAGCCATACAGCTATTACTGAGAACTTTCGTTTTGCAATTAATTTGCCGAGTTTTCCGAAAGTGTTGAGTTTTTCGTGTGCCATCTGTATCTTTCTTCCTACGATTCAATAGTTGTGCGAATCTTCAATATGAATGACTTGCTATCTCTTTAAGATTGTACCGAGTATACTCGGGTATAGGAAAAATATATCATTAAGTAAACACCAAATTCGATCTATGCGACGACTAATCCTTGAAGTCTCAGAGAAAGAGCTATCCAAAGTAGGCATAGAGTTGCCCCCTTTCAGGAGCGTCAAATCTCTTGAATTACTCTATTTTTTAAAACAAGACCAACACGAATTCGCCGCTATCTCAGAAATAAATTTCAAAGAAGCAAATACAAAAATTGAGGAATTACTCTCAGGAGACTACTTAGCCGATATCCAAGTGTTAGAAAGGCAGAAAAACGGCGCATACATCGTTTTCCTGAGAAGTGGCCCTAGTTTATCATCAGTATTTAATTCAATTGGAATTGAGAGCGGGTATTTATTTCCGCCACTTGGAATCGCCGACGGAAAAGTAAAGTTTTCATTCCTTGGGAGCCCGCAGCAAGTTAAAGCCTTCTGCGAAGGCATAGATAAGATAGGAATGCGCTATAGAATAATATTGCTTACAGACTTGAATTTTTCACCAATTTCGCCGCTAAATCAGTTGACGGAGAAACAAAGAGAAGTACTAATTACAGCCTACAAGATGGGTTACTATGACATACCAAGAAAACTAAACTCAGACGATGTTGCAAAAAAACTCAGACTTGCAAATTCAACATTGGTAGAACATTTAAGAAAAGCTGAGCATAGATTGATTAGGCAAATACTCGAGGGAAATTAACCACATTTTAAGCCAATAAAAACTACCCGCAATAAGCATAGGTCAACTATATTGACTCGGAATCTTTTATCTTCTTTTCATCCAAGAGCGCCATTAATGTTTTATGACATTTGCTGCACTCGAACATGATATTTCCACAGGAAGGACAGAATAATTCCCCCTTGTTTAGACGCTCAAGGAGCACTAAAAGGTCAGCTCTATTCAGCAGATCCCGCGGGGATTCCTGTTTTATAGATTCAGATACTTTTGGCGGTTTTCCATCACTTACAATTTCTTGATAAACTTTAGCAATACTGACTTTGCCTTCTCGGAGCTTCTGTTTCTCATCTTCGCTTGCTTTTTCTATAATTTTTTTGCCTCGCTCGAAAGTGCGCGTTGAAACACCGGCTTTTTTAGCAACAATTTCTGTAGCCTTTGCTTTTACCATTGGCTCTACCTGTGTTTCATCAGACGCTAACCCCAACTGCAGATCGCGGCCATTCTTGCCGCCTTTTGATTGCCGCCTTTTTGCCAAGGTCTTTTCTATTTCAAGAAGCGGTACAGCTAGTTCCACAAGTTGAAAGTTGTTTAAATGACGTCGCCTCAGGTTAGCTTCTATGACGAATTTTTTTTCTAAAAGTTTGTCGTCAAATTTTCTAACTTCGAAGTCTGGTTCTAATCCCAGTTCGACGCAGGCTCGGAAACGGTGATGTCCATCCAAAACTTCCAAGTCTTCGTTAACTATTATAGGGTAGTGTTGTCCCTCAGTTTGTATGGATATTTTTAGTTCGGCGAATTCCTCTTCAGTCATTCTTGGCAAGAGTTTGTCGTATTCTGGGTTTAAACGCAGGCTCATCTGAGTACCGCTTTCTCTTTTGTATGTATTATTAT
>CAZXGX010000102.1:0-7234 GCA_964640475.1 uncultured Candidatus Bathyarchaeia archaeon | reverse complement strand
CGTGTTGGAACAAACTCATTTAGTATTTTCATGAAGATTTCCTCTCCGTAAAGGGGTGCCGTTTTGGGTTAAAAAACTTTTGCATGCGCCTAATCAGCTTTCAAGTCTAAGCTTTTAATACAATTCATGGGCGTTTTTTCGAGCGCCTAGATTCTTTTGAGCTCTTTTTTGCTTGAATTTGGATAGTTTAGTAACTTCTTCTTTTTTGATGTCTGATTTAGTTGCCTGCAAATTATTCAGCAGTTGTTTACCTTTCTTTGATCTAACAATAACTGTCGAAAATCCAGGTTGACTGCCAACTGAACCAACTGAAACATCCGCATATTTTGAAGTAAAATCCTCACAAAAATGGCAGGTTCTTTCAACAGCACTTGAGAGTTCGCTGATTTTACAAGTAAATTCTTTTCCAGCAATAGTAACGATAAATTTGCCTTTATTTATCTCTGTTTTATCTGCCTCGTCTATGTTGATTTCTAAGCGGTTCTTAACTTCCTTTTTTAAATCTAACCGTCTGAAGGCTTCTAGACAAAATAATCCAATAACCGTAAAGTCCAAACTTGGGTATTGGTGTCTCAACTTTAACTCTGTGGCTCTGACTGATTTTACTTGGCATGGAGTGCAAACAATAGCAATTTTTCTTTTACCTTGGCTAACAAGTTCATGTACGGTGGGAACAACATCTGCCCTGAGATATTTAGTTCCCTTTGCTGCCCTGATTTCATCTGGATTTTCGGTGGCAACAACTTTTATGTCATATCCATCTACTCGTTCAACAATAATTGCTGTATCAAACTGTTTATTCTTAAGCCCCGTAAGCAGCAGGGAAGTAACTACTCCACCATTTTGTCCTTCAACATCTGTTTTTGCAGAAAAGAACTCGCAATAAACACCAAGGTCTGGGTCTTTTTCCCCGATTAGAAACTCTTTCTCTATTTGTTCTTCTTTTATTGGAGAATTCTTTTCCATATAACCGCAACCGAGGTTAATTATTCATGAGTTTTTGGTTTAAATAAAGTTTTAAACCCTTCACATCTTAACTATTGATAAGGTAAAAATAACATGGCAGATACCCCTCAGATCCGGTATACACAAGGCGACCAGACACTTCTCAACGAAGCAAAAACTCTCTGGGAAGCATTAAACCAGCATCACATGGATAGATCTGCCCATTTCAAGCAACATTATAGAGAAATGACTTTTGAAAAACGCAAAGCAGTTCTACTTAAAAAAATCTAAAAATAGTAAAATGCATGTTGCCTTAGCAATTGATGAAGTTACCGGGCAAAAAGTAGGATATATAGTTAGCAGTATTGATGAAGAAAAAATTGGTGAAATAGAAAGTGTTATTGTGGATTTGGCTTACAGAGGTAACGGTGTTGGCGGCACGTTAATGCGGGATACTTTAGCTTGGATGGACGCTAACGGGGCAGTTGAGAAGATTGTAGAAGTCAGCGTAGGCAACGAGAAGGCTTTTGGATTTTATAGTAAGTTTGGTTTTTGTCCCAGAAAAACTATTCTTAAACAGGTAAAAGAAAAGTAGTTTTGAGGGATATCGCACTTTTTGTTTCTAAGCTCTATTCATTTAAAGGAAAGCTTTGTAAATTGGATGCGTCTCTTCAAGGGGTCTTGTTTCAAAATCAGCAGCTGCAGAGGCAATATAAATGTCTGTTACAGCAACTGCTGGAAAAACCCACTCAGCTTGTTCGGCTGGTCCAAACATTAAGTAGTTTGCTCCTGCCGACTGCATGATTGCGTTAGTGGCTGTTACGCATCCTTTTCTGAATTCTTTGGCGATGTTTGCTTTTACCCAACCCATGGTTGTGACAACGTTTCCGCTGCCTAAGCCTACAGGGTGACCATACTTCTCTTTCATAGCCGGTATAGCTCTAACTGAAACACCCATGTCGGGAGCAAAAGCTGGAATAGCCGTATCTATAAGGGGTTTAGTTATACCTGCCTTTTCTGCTAATGCAAGAGCTTCTTCAACAATACTCATCTTTCCCTGCAAAGTGTTGTCTTTTTGATTATCAGCCAGTATAATAGCAGATTCTATTCTGCTATCCTTTATTTTAGAAATCTCTAACTCTGAGACCCCCTTGTATACTGAATTGTAGATACATCTGTCTGAGAGGCCATTTTCTTTAACTATAGCTGCCGCGGCCATTCGCGCATTAGGACTCATTGCGTCTAGTATCATAGGGGCATCGCTGTGTTTTGATACAAAGTCTATATACCTGTTAAAAGCAGCCTCTGATGTTCCAACGATGTCAAAACCAAATTTTATGCCGGTAATATCGCTTTGATTTTGCATTGTATTGATTATTTTTTCTGCTTCTTTTTCATCAAAAATGCCTTTATTTGCATCTGAAACCATTTTTTGACCTAGCCAAAAGATGGAGCCGATAAGGAAAGTTGGTAGTTCTCCAGGTTGCCCACCTACTTTTACCTTTCCAATTCTGTAAATATCCTGTTTAGCGGTGAATTTAAAGGACATTTTTTTTATCTCTCCATTATTATTATAGCTCTAAGTGTCATTTAAGGTCTAACTTGAGCAATCGATAAGGCTTCTATCTCAAAAATTATTGCAATAGTATTCAAATGAGAGTAAATATTAAAATTAGAAAAAGTAGGTTGGTGTTACTTGCGTTTTTTGTAGACTACTGCTCCTATAGCAATTATGGCGATTACGGCAATTACTGCAATTATAATATATGTTGTTTGCATATTGTCGCTGTTTTCGGCAGGAGTTTCTTCTGACTGCTCGATTTCAACCACCGTCCAAGTTGAAAAGTGGTTGGTGTTACATGCTAAGTAGCCGTTTTGGTCCATGTAGCTTTCTACTGCTTGCCATTGTGAGTTTGTTTGGTTCCAGTACATCCAAGTTAATCTTGAAGCGTTGACTTCTCTGTTCATGCTTTGGTTTAATTCTGTTTGGTTAATGTATAGCCGTATTTGAGCTTGAAGTTGCAGAGTTGCATTTGGTTCTATGCCTAAGTAGAAGTTTAAAGCTCGCTCATTTACCATGGCGCCGTTAAGTGGTGACTTGGTTAGGTTCATTGCAAGTGTCATGGTCTGGTTTGGATCTACTGATAATCCGAATATTTTGGGTGTTACTTCTTCGTCAGCTGTAAAGGTTACTGTGCAGTTTTGTGTGCAGTTCATGAGCATTGTCATGTTTCTGTATTGGAACATTGTTTGCTCTTGGGCTCGAACTTGCTCCATTTGACCATTTGGTGTAACGTTTGTTCTATTATATTGCACAGCGTTGTCAGGTGCTCCTGGAACGTCAGGATGTTTGCTTTCGCCTGACTGTGAACTTTGTCCAGATGATTGCTGAGAATTGTCGTTTGCTGTGCAAAGTGGTGCGGCGCAAGCTACGATGAGTATTGTTATGAGGATTGCGCAGAGTCTATTTGTTTTTATTTGTGGTATCATATTGCATCACACGATACAATAAGCATGAGGTTACTTAAGGGACACTTTGAAACAAGCGTTTCAAAACCAGTCCTTAATAGTTTGGCAGCTAAGAGGAATATTTGGTGAAAAAATGAATAAAGTTGTTTGTTTAACCTTGATGTGTCTAATTGTATCTGCTGTATTTTGTGGAGCAATGATCTCTACGGTGTCAGCTGATGAGAACTACGTTGACCATAGTAATGAGTACAGTTCTGGCGATGGAGCACCACCCGAAGATGGCATGGCGAGAGAAGAGCCAAGAACCAGATTTAAAGACGCATAAAGCTTCCTCTTTTTTTACCTATTTGCCTTAGGCAAAATGTAACTCTTTGTGTTACTTGAAAAATTAAAAAAAAATACAAGTATATTAACTAAACCAAGCTAAATATGTATGAAGTAGGATGAAACCACCTATTGGCGGAAAAGCTATCTTATTAGCCTTATTCATAGTTTTCCTATTTCCCTATCTATCCCTTCTAATTGAGGCTCAAGACACTCCTAACATTCAATCCACAACAATCAAAGTCTACAGAGATGGACTAGCGCATATAACCCAAATCATGACAGTGGATGAGGTGCAACCCGAAATAAATCTCCCATTATTATCCGCCTTCGTTGAAAACTTGATTGTTTTAGACGCAAACCATTTGGCTGTGGATTTCGAGTTGAGCGGGTCCAGCTTGACTATTTTTACTTTAGGAACAACCCATATCTCAGTAGAATATGATACAGGAACACTTACCAACAAGCAAGCAGAAGTTTGGACAATAATTCTCAATAATCCCTACAACATGACTCTATTTTTACCAGAAAACTCAACAATAATCTATCTAAACCAGATTCCAGCGCTAATTAACACGGCAACCAACGAAGCATCCCTACTATTAAACCCTAATCAATGGGAAATCAGCTATATTATACCTCTTCAGCAAGAAAACAGCGATAATCAAAATGATGATAAGTCAAACACAACTTTCCCAATCGAATACTTGATAGCTCTATCGATAGTACTTGCCCTTGTAATTGTTATTGTGATATTTGTTTTAATGCGGAAACGAAAAATTAGTGTCAAGAAAACAATAAACCGCAATCCACATCTTTCCAAGGAAGATAAAGCAGTGATTGAGTTTTTGGCTGAAAAAGATGGCAAAGCGTTTGAGGCTGAAATTCGTCAGCGTTTCCCAGATATGCCCAGAACAAGTCTTTGGCGATTGATTAAACGTCTTGAAAAATCAGAGATAATTGAAGTAGAAAAGATTGGGCTTGAAAATCAGGTTAGACTTAAAAAATAAACAGGGTTTTAGCTACTTCCGCCGCCGTTGCCGCCAGAACCGGAACCATTACCTGAACCGTTACCTGCTCCGTTGCCCCCATTTTCAGATCCGCCTTGTTGTCCGTGTTGTCGATTAATTTCTTGATTAACTGCGTTTTCCATTTCTTGAACTATTTGGCTAAGTTTTTGGCATTCTGTGATTATATTTTGGATGTCTTGCTGATTTTGAGCGTTTTGTATTTGGTTACTTAGAGCATTCATGTATTCTGTTTCACTTTGGTAACCTAAGGCTGCTAAAGTGGCAGTTAAATCAACATTCTGTTCTCTTCCATATCGGAATCTTTCTCGAGCTCTCTCTTGGAGACCTTCACAGAAGTTTGTAAGTCTCCAAATGTTTGATTCTTCTGCTGTTTCCTTTAGGTACTGGTAAACCTGAGATAAGTCCTGTTTTGCTTCAAGATAAAGACTCTTTGCTTCATTTTCTTTGTTTTCCTGAAGTGCTGCTTGAGCTTGGAGTAAAGTGCTGTTTGCATTATCCAGAAGGTTGATGATTTCTTGTGGGGTATCTTCTGATAAGAGATCTTTGAGGGCCTCTGTTCTTTGTAGCTCACGTGTTATTGCATCTGTCAATTCTTGATTGCTGGTTGAGACTTCGATTTGCACGTCTGCTGTTTCCAAAATTTGTTGTAAAGAGATGTATACTTGTCTGAAAATGGCTAAAGCTTCAAGCGCTGAATCAGCAGCGTTGTTATATTCATAATTTGTCAGTGCTTCTTGTGCTGTTGATAGTTTGTCTAAGCCCTCTGTTTGGTAAAGTGTAACGTTGCTTTCAAATTGTTCAGTAAGGCTTGCGTTCTCAATTTTTGTTGTGAAATTTTCATCTGAGTATATAGAAGTGATTAGAAGTTGGATTCGGTTTCCTGCTTTTTCAGCTAGGGTAACAATGTTTTCTTCAACTGTTTTGTTGCCTTGACCATTTGCGAAGAGGATTGTGGGTAATGCTGAGCAAATTAGGAGAATGAGTAGAGCGAATGCAGAGGCTTTGATTTTGGTCATTTTAATCACGATATATAGTGTGTCATGTCTTGTAGTTAAGGAATATTTTGGAACGAGCGTTTCATTTTCAATTGAACGTGATTATGTGGTTGTGTTTTGGGGTAGGTTTAAATAATTGATCGCGTGTTACTTTTTTATAAAAACGTGTTACTGTGAATGTGTTTAACAGTCCCTCTGGAGAAACAAAACATAGACATTTCCTCCATAACCATAGACACAGCAATATGGAGCCCTTCCAAAAGTAACACGTTTTTAATCTTGCGACACGACTGACAAGACCAAAATCACCAGTTGGTGGTCAATGGTGATCCGACTTGTCGGTCGTTAAACAAGACCCTGAACTGAAAAAATCCGTTCTTCAATTGGGATCATTGTTAATGGGAGTTATTCTAATGATCTTTTTATTGCTACTTGAGTAAAATGGTGTTGCAGATACATTTTTTTTATATAACTTTTCTTTTTTTAAAGGAAATGTAAATTAAGTTAGAAGCTAAAAAAATAGTTAAGGTTTGTATTATTATGAAGGTAGCTGTTTCTGGTAAAGGTGGCGTTGGCAAAACATTAATCGCAGGTGGCTTAGCTTACGGTTTTGCTCAGCGTGGATTTAAAACTCTGGCTATCGACGCTGATTCTTCTCCCAATTTAGGACTAACTTTAGGTTTGTCTCCTGAGCAAACCCGTAAAATAGTTCCTATTTCAGAAAACAAAGAACTTGTAGATTCTAAAACTTCAACGGGTTATTCAGGCGTTTACAACTTGAACTTTAGGGTTGACGACATTGTCAAACAATATTCTGTTCCTACACCGCTAGGAGTGAACCTAATTGTTATGGGTACGGTTTATTCTATGGGTGCCGGATGTATGTGTGCTCCAAACGCGGTAATTCGAGCGTTGCTTAGGTATCTTGTGGTTGAGAGTGACGAAGCGGTTGTTTTGGATCTTGAGGCAGGTGTTGAGCACATTGGTAGAGGGACTGCAAAACAAGTTGATGCGCTTATTATTGTGGCTGATTCAAATCTGAAATCGCTTGAAATTGCAAAACACATTCATGATCTGGCGGCTGAAGCTGGTATGAAGCAGCTCTATCTTGTAGGTAATAGAGTAATGAGTGATGAGCAAAAAAATGCTATCCAGACCTTTGCTGACAAAAACGGCTTAACACTGCTTTCTTTTGTGCCCTATGACCAGAAAATTATAGAATCTGACATGCTAGGTAAAACTCCTGTGGGCAACAAAGAAATTCCAGCAACCAAAGCAATAGATGAGATGTGTGAACTTCTACTGAAGAAAACAAAATAATATGTTGTAACTTTGCTATTCTCTTAGTTATGGGAAAGCTACCTCGTGCACAACAACCAATCATTTGTGCTACGGTTTGCTTTTCTTATTTCATTGATTCTAAACATCGCTAACTGGTTGTGCAAACTGCCACAAGATTCTTAGCAAATT
>CAZXGX010000101.1:0-7238 GCA_964640475.1 uncultured Candidatus Bathyarchaeia archaeon | reverse complement strand
CGATAGCTAAGTTGTCTCTGGATGCGGTCTTACTTGTTTGAATAGAAGCCTGTTACTATTGAGCGAAACTGAAATTGACATGCATATAGATATTAGCTTGAAGCAATACGTGTATTACCTCCTAAGTGTTGAAATTTTATGGATTGCAGATTACAAGTCTTTAAGCAAGAAAACAGCAACAATTACACAATAACCTACCGCTTCGCAGTTTTAGATTTCAGCAGATCCAAAACCTACCCTGCAAACTACGTTTGCATGTTACCTAAAAAAATTGACCAAAAAGGAAAAGGAAAAATCTTAAACGTATTCGTAGAACGCTTTGGAGATAAAAGCTTAGACTTTGCAATAGGATTACTAAATCAAGCACTTAAAACTGAGAAAGAGCCTGAAGTCAAATTAGAAATAGAGAAAAGACTTAAACTCATTGATCCAAAGCAGATAAACATAGTTAAATGCTGCGTGTGTAAAAAAAACTTCCAGATTACAACAACAAAAAGATACAAACATAACTTCTGTCCAGAATGCATACCAAAAAAGTTTGGAACCAAACAACTCAATCCAAAAATAAAAGTGTAATTTTAGTAGAACCCCATAGTTTATGATTCAACATGAAAACAGTAAAAGGCTGGAAAAGATTAAGCCATAAAGGCGGATTTATCAACGAAACCACTGGGCAAACCCTAGTTATCGCTAAAAAGGAGTTCGGGGAACACTACCATGCGTTGCTTTTCATGCAGGAAAAAACCATTAATGCTGAAGGCAAGAAGGTTTCGCCAGATTTCGATACTGAAACTAAAGCTGAGACTTATGCAATGGACTGGATGAATAAGAATCCAAAGGGAACTGTTGAAAAATAAGTGTTAGTTTTTAATTAAAAATAGATAAGTTAGAATTATAGACAACGCTGTAGTTTTATACTTCGATTTGTGGTTTTGTTGGTTGTTGCTTTATTTTTTTAGGTTTTTTCTTTGTTCCTAGTTTATAGACTGTTCCATGCGTGTTTTTGTAATATTTGGTCTTCTGTTTGTTTTGTGGTCTCATCATATCACCTCATGACTATGGAAAGCAGATTTTGCCGCTTGTTACGGGTATATATTAAAGATGACTATTTGAGCATGTCTGTAAATTTTTCTATTTACATCAATTTTCCAGCTTGTATTCATTTGTTTATAAGCAACAGACCACTATTTAGTTAGACTTGTTAAGTAATTTTTGCTATCTATGGGGAAGGCTAGAAGATAAAATGAATCATTATTACAAAAACTTGTTTGAAGGCGCGTATAAATGCCGTTTATGTTCGGCTTGTTTTCATAATCCTGAAGAACTAAGAGATCATAGAATGGTCAGCCATAAAGGTCACATGCTGCTTGTGAAGCGCTAAAATTAGCGCATATTTTCTACTTTTTAGTAATATGATTTAGTAAAAGTGCGAAATTAAAAAAATTTATCTGCAGAAAGAATAAAGATAGAAAAGCCGTTACTAAGCGTTTGTTGATGTCTTCTTCTTCACGTTATCAGTGAAATTTTTCTTTGTTGTTTTCTTTCTGTAAGTGCAATTAAGCCGAACTGAAGATTTGCATCTGCGGCAATTTTTAACTAAACCTGCTCGTAACATACACAAAATTGTTTACCTCTTGATTTTTTGAAAAGAATCAGTTATTCAGTCAAGCTAATCCTCAAGGGATAAAAGAGACTCTTCATCATATACATGTGACTTCTTACTTATAAAGGAAAGAAAAAAAGCTTCTTTTTAAGAAAACGAAAAAAATTTCGTATTTTTCAACCAAAAAAAGACTTTATTAATCTATTTCGGCATTTTAAACGAGAAAAAAGCATTTTTTCGCAGTCAGGCTAATATAGCTCGGTGAGCCATTTATAATGTTATTAGGATTCTTGAGAAAGAGTTAACCTTAGGCCAAGCGCATTGCATACTTTTTCTCTGAGTTATTCTATAAAAAATTAGTAAATTACCAAAAAAGGTTAACTAAAATGGGTAGAAAAAAAATAGTAAATGAAGGCAGCCTTGACAACATGGTGCTTCCCTCCGCAAATGACGTCTTAGGCATGGCAATCAAAATGCTTGGCGCCGACAGAATTATGGTTAAATGTCAAGATGGGAACGAACGATTGTGCAGAATAAGAGGAAAACTAAAAAAACGCGTTTGGATCCGCGAAGGAGACATCGTTCTAGTTTCACCTTGGGATTTCCAGAAGGAAACCAGAGGGGACATTTTCTGGCGATATAGGAAAAACCAGTCAGATTGGCTTAGAAACAATAATTATCTAACAATGTAAAGAGGGGCTAAGAAGATAATTTTGAAATGTACTGAATGTGGAAACACTTTCTTGAAAGAACGCGTAGTTGAAGGTCAAGTTGTTACCTGCCCAATTTGTGATGCCAACTATAAGATAGCAACAAAGAATGGAAAAGTACACCTAGAAGATTTTGTCTTTGAAGAAGCAGATCTTGGCGAGCTGGAATAATTTAGATTATTGAGGTGAAAATGTGAATAGCGAAAACATGACTAATTTCATTATAGCTGTTCGAGGTTATCAAAATATAAAGAAAGAGAAAAAAGCAAACTATACGGATGTTACAGCGTTAGATAACTTGAACAATAGAGTGCTTCTACGAATAATTGATCCACTATGTAACGAATACATTGGCATTAACGATGTAAAGAACATGACAGAAGCTATTAAGCGTGAAGAATATGATTCCGCGTTTCTTATAAGTCAAAAATTCACTGAAAAAGCAATTGTAGAGATGGCTGAACAAAAAATTCAGCAGGTGTCAGAGGATCATTTGCCCGCTTTCAATATTGAAGATCTTTACTTAGCAATAACCAATTGTGTTTCCAAACAATGCACTAAGCAATGTGGTAATTCTGAAATAGATAAATCTGTCTGCAACGAAAAAATTAATCTCTGCAAAATAAGGACGCTTGCAAACGCTGCAAAGGGTCATTTTGAAGAGGGATTAACTGGATTATTAAAAAATGATCTAAAGACGGCTTTAGCGTTAAATAAATAAGCCTTTTTCTATTATCAATCAATAACAATACTTTTGGATATTTTTTATGCAAACATTTAAGACAAACGGGACCTTTTTGATGCAGGTTAATTCATCCGCTATTTCTCATAGCCTAAAATTAACAGGTCTAACAAGTAATGTCTGAACGTGTGTCAACTGAAATAAAATGTAGTGATTGCGGTAAAACCGCAACTGTCCCTTTTAAACCATCAGCAGATAAACCAGTTTATTGCCGAGAATGTTTAAGTAAACATAGAACCCCAAGAACAGATATGGGTCATCAACCTCAAATTAGAATTCAAAATCCTAATAACGAAAAACAAGCGTGGTCTAGACGCCGAGAAGCTTGGAAATAATTAATAGGGTTTTTTAACCTATTAATTCAACAACGGTTCCTATAGCTTGACCTGGAAGATGGCGTGCAAATTTTACTCTAACCATACCGTTTCTTCCATGCATTCCAACTATTCTTCCAGTGTATTTATTTTTGCCATTCATCCAAACAATTTTTTGCCCAATAAGTTTTCCAACTGAAGTAGTATGAATATTGCTAAATTCAACTAAGCATTCACTGGGTGCTTGTGACTTAATTCCAATGCGGTAATTAGTTATTCTTCCATTAATTTTCTGAGACAAAATATTCACCATTTAAGTGCATCCTTGTAACAGATACTAACATTTAAAGCTACACTACTATTTGAAACAAAAAGGGCTTTCTTTAGCTTAATTAAGACAGTTTATGAACCTATCTCTAATAAAGCATTAATCATTAAAAAAAATTCGTTTAAGCAGAACAGTAACTTTATTTGGGTAGGTTTTTATTTGTTGGTGTTAAACCTGCTTAAGGTTGGGGATGATGCCTCGATAGCTCAGCCCGGTAGAGCGGCTGCCTTGTAAGCAGCAGGCCGCGGGATCAAGGCCCGCTCGAGGCTCTCCAAAAAATTATTCTTCATCAGTTTCTGCTTCAGCGCCTTTACCGCTTGGCGGTGTTTCGCGGAGAAGCTTGTATTTTCGTGCCTTTGTGTCAATCATTTCATTCTCAAAAAGTTTCTTTAATGATTTGAAAACTTTTTTTGTTGGTTGCTCGGTTTTATCGGTTAATTCCTGGAGAGTTAGTTCTTTGCCTTCGGCTTTTAGGATTTTAACAACTGCTTCATCGACTTTGTTTAGTTTCATATTATCCACTGCTCAATGCTGTTTGGTTGATTTATGGAGTATGTGGTTTTTCAATTTTGCGGTATAAAACAAGGCAAAAACGACTCATTGTTAAAGCGGAGATTTACGTCTAAGTATGATAAAATAACCATTAAAACATCGAACCAAGTCTAAACTCTTTGGGGAAGTGCTTAAAACCAGCTAATTAATAGACAATACATAATAGGAGAAAAATATAGTGCCCAGAGAATTTTTGCTCTTCTCACGACAAGGTCAAACTGACTCAAACTTTAGTAGTTTGCATAACGCGGGACGATTAGACATCGTACACGAATGTATAATAGCAAGTCTCTTCCTCTCGCATGGTCTTCGCCGGGATGTAATATTCCATACAAGCCTAAACGGGTCACCAAATCCACCTATACACATCAAAATAGATGGGGAAACTCTTTATGACGTACGTACAGACATGGAAACATGGCATGGAATCCTTAAAAAAACTCTTGCTGGTAAACAGCATCCAGGCGTTACTAAAACCAAGACAAGCTTTGAAGCCTTACTTAAGGCAAAAGCAAAAAACAATAGCATCTACGTCCTTGAAGAAGGCGGGAAGGATCTTTCTGATGTTGAGATTTGTGAGAATCCACTGTTTGTTCTAGGTGATCATGTTGGATTGCCCAAGAAAGCCGAAGACTTCACCTTACGGTTTGGAGAAAAAATTAGTCTTGGTAAAACACCCTATCTTGCAGCGTCATGCATAACCATAATAAATTACGCTCTGGATCAGAGAGCTAAAGCTAAGTCTTAAAATGTTCATAACCACGTGGAGCAATAATTCGTCGTTCTCCTGAGGCTTCGTAGACCACTTTTTTCTCATACACTGCATGTCCAATTGGGATTAAGCGACAGCCTACTGCTTCAACTACTGCTTGAGCCTCTAGCCACTTGTTTGGTCTAATTGTTAGAACGAGTTCATACTCTTCGCCCCCGTATAATGCCAATTCGAAGGGGTCAAGACTGTTTTCAGCCGCAAACTTTTCTGCTTCCAACGCTATCGGAATATGGTCAACTATAAAGCCAACCTTATTTTTGCGTGCCAATTCATGAAGGCTCCATGCTAAACCATCACTGCTATCCATTGATGCGGAAACGTAATCGTAGCCTTTAAGCGCTAAACCTTCCCGTAGATGGGCTTTAGGATTGAACACTGCATCAAGTAACATTTCCCGCAGACGAGTTGAAGTCTTGTATTCACCTAGAAGCAAACGTAATCCTGCAGCAGATTTGCCAAACATACCTGTAACAGCTAATATATCACCAGCTCGCGTGCCCGAACGCAACATTAGCGAGTTCTGCTTAGCCGTTCCGAAAAGTGAAACTGCAATAATCAAATCTGAAGTCTCGTTTGTGTCGCCACCGACCACGTAACAACCGTATTCTCGAGCGCCAGCATTCAAGCCATTAGCGATTTCAGTAACTGATTTCTCATTAGCTAAAGATTCCGGTAAACCAAGAGCTACAATCGCGGCAGAAGGCAAGACACCTTTTGATGCAAAATCGCTAACATTCATTACAATGGCTTTTCTTGCAGCAGAAAATAAACTCATTCCTTCAGGCACATCTGTTGATCCCACTAGCATATCTGTTTTCAACACTACCACCTCTTCTGCACTGCCAAAAGGAACCGCAGAAACATCGTCACCAAAAGGCACTGGCATTCCAGGCATAAGGGCTAATCGTTTCTGAATTAACCGTATAATTTCGTGTTCACCTAAAACTGTATTTGTATTAGCCAAACTTGACACTGCATCCTATTGAATCAAACAAGTACAAACCAACAAATAAATTTGAAGCCTAAACGGAAATAGTAAAAGAAAAAGCGCTCGTTTTAGGGTGTTTTCTAGTGAGGAGCAATGCAATTCAGGGTTACAATTTTTTTATAAGAAGAAAACATTTTGTCTGTTAAAAGCTGTTTGCTTTCAAACGTTTGATAGATAATACAATGAATCAATACAGCTAAAAAAAAGCGTGTAGCCAATCAGCATTTAATTTAATAGAGGCTCACCAACATTTAAAAACTTGAAAAATCACACAGTTAGCCAGATTATGCGCCTCGATGGCTCAGCCTGGTAGAGCGGCTGCCTCGTAAGCAGCAGGCCGCGGGATCAAAGCCCGCTCGAGGCTCCATTTCTGCTAAAAATATGAAGTGTTGTTGTGTTGTGCGTGTGGTCAGAAAAGTTTATTATATCTTATTTGTTCCGATTGAGGGTCAGAGATGTTAGGCATGCGGCTGTTTAGCAGAGGCAATGATGGTGAATCAGGCGGAGGGAAGCTTAAATGTCCATACAAGGGTTGCGAGAAAAGCTTCAGTAAACCAACAGTGATAACTGACTCATCCTCAATTCCACGCCAAACCCATTATGCTTGTCCACATTGCATGTCCAAGCTTGAAATCGTAACTGAAACCAATGGTAAAATATTAGATATTAAGCCAATGGAGTACCCTACGGTTTTTGATTCTCCAGCTAAGTGTGCACAATTTAATGGTGGATTGGGTGGATCTTTTCCTGCAGGAGTTATGCCTGATGACTGCCTTGTTTGTCCCAAAGCTCTGCAATGCACTGCTCGAAGAAAATAAAAATAATCCATCCTTGAAAAAACCGTTTGTACTTAAAATATTGTCTTTTGACATTTTATTAATCTGTAAAACTCTCGGTTTTTTAACATACTAATAGCTTTAGAAAGCGTCAATAGCGACCTACCCTCCGCAGGTTTTAACATAGAACCATTATAGGGCATCTAAAATGGCACCATCAGTCACCTCTAAATTGGAAAACGATTTAGACTTCCAATTGGCTCTTGAAAAAAGAAACAGTATTCAAGCGGAAGCGGGAATAAGATTCAATTCCGAGTTAGGTTTGGCTAAGGTTTTTATGGTTCATATGAAATTATGATTCTGCATTAGGTTGTTGGGGCTCTCGGCTAGCTTGGTCTAGGCTTGTAGACTTGGGCTCTATAGACTCCGGTTCAAATCCGGGGAGCCCCACCA
>CAZXGX010000100.1:5182-7277 GCA_964640475.1 uncultured Candidatus Bathyarchaeia archaeon | reverse complement strand
AATTATCGATCAGTTGCTAAGAGAATAGATTTTTTAAATATTTTCCTAGCAATTGAGGTTGGTGATAAATTGTTCTTAAAGCTTTACCGGGATTCTTTATGTTGTTAATCAGTGATAGTCTCTTATATTTTTGAAGAGTTTTCTCAGCGATTTCTTTAACTTCAATCTGCGTAAAATCTTCGGTTGAAATCAGCGGATAACCTCTTGGGTGGCGTGCAGAAGAACCAAACGAGGCCCATGACAAATCAGCTTCAATGTACCCCTTCTCTTTGCATTGCTCATAAAGCCGTGTTCCATACGATGGTGTCGCCGTGAAAAGATGCATGCCAACATCATAATCCCGCTTTAACCTAAGAGCGAAATCCACAGTACGCTGCATGTTTTCCTTCTTTTCGCCGGGAAAACCAATAATGTAAAAAGCGCCCGTTTTCAGCTTAATTTGTTTGGCGTTCTTAGCAAATTCAACTACTCGATTAAGGTCAAGGCTTTTACAAACGATCTTGTCGAGGATTTCTTGGTCTCCCGATTCTACACCGACAAAAATGCTTTTAGCGCCTGATCGCTTCATTTTTTTTAGCAGTTCCATATTTAGACGGTCTGCTCTTATGCCGTTGGGTGTTTCCCAACCAATCTTTATTTTTCTTTCAATTATGCCATTGCAGATTGCTTCAAAACGTTTTATGTCAAGGGTTAGGTTGTCATCTTCAAAAAAGATGTTTTTCACATTATACTTTTCAACTACATATTGTATGTGGTTTAAAACGTACTCTGCTGAATTCGCCCTAAAACTTTGCCCCATATGTAAATGTACTGCACAGAAGCAACAGTTGAATGGGCATCCCCTGCTAGTTACCATTGAGATGGCACGGTTTTGAAAGCTTCGGTACCCAATGTCTTTGTTGGTCAAATAATTCTCCATATCAACTAAATGATACGCTGGATAAGGTAGATCATCTAAATTTTCAATGAAAGATCTTGGTTGATTAACGATAACTTTCCCTTTTTGACGATAGGCAATGCCTTTGATGTCGTCAAGTGATTTTTTATTTTCTAAATGCTCAGTTATTTCAAGCATGGCGTACTCGCCTTCACCAATAACTACTATGTCCACGTTTTTTGCTTCATCAAGAAATTCTTTTGGAACCATAGTGACGTGGGGACCACCAACGACAGTATTAATGCTTGAATCAACTTGCTTAACGATTTGGCTGACTTTCAGGGTGTTTTCTATTTGGGAAGTAAAAGGTCCAGAAATGCCAACAATGTTTGGTTTTCTTTTCTTAATTTCCTTAGCTATTTGGTCGTATGGCATGCCAACGTTTATTCTGTCACCGTTTTTTTGGAACTTATAGTCAGTCATGAAAGCATCCAGGA
Source organism: uncultured Candidatus Bathyarchaeia archaeon (assembly GCA_964640475.1). Lineage (GTDB taxonomy): Archaea > Thermoproteota > Bathyarchaeia > Bathyarchaeales > Bathycorpusculaceae > Bathycorpusculum. The sequence goes on along the minus strand of CAZXGX010000100.1, from coordinate 5,903 downwards.
TTTCAACCTTGTAACCTGCCCGATCAAGTACTGCGGCAATATACATTAGACCGATTGGAAGATTGCCTGCAGGTGGCTCACAGCCTGGATAAAACATCTGAGGCGGATTAACAAGGAGTACTTTCATTCCAAAGACCTGAGTGATGTTAAATTGAACTGGCTGGAATATTTAAATTAACTCATTAATCGGTTCGTCATAGGTGGTTGCGTTTTTTTCTGTTTTGAACCGTTTTGGGTATGCATATCTTGAAGAAGAAAGAAAGTAAAAATAAAAAATCCCTTAATTTATGATTAAAAAAGAAAAAATGTTGTTTGATGTTTAGGTTTTCTTGTTTTTTCGTACGTAGACCGTTATAGCTGAGACGACTGCAATAACGACGGCTGCTAGTAGCACTACCCACACTGATGCTGCAATAGGTGAGCTTTGTGTTGAATTCTGTGTTGATGCAAGGTCAACTTTGAGGTCGCCTATGTCTGTTTTTATGGTTGCGATATCATCTTGAATTTGAACTATTGTTCCATTAAGGTCGCCAAGGATTGTGTTTATTTCTGCTGTATTGTCTTGCAGGATTGTAACTTTATTTATGATTGTTTGTACGTTTGTTTTTAGTGTCCCACAGTTGGTGCTTATGGTTGCTATGTCGCCGCTGATTGTTGTCAATTTTGCATCTATTTCTGATAAGTTAACTTGGATTTGACCAACATTTGTTGATATTATGGC
>CAZXGX010000100.1:0-5082 GCA_964640475.1 uncultured Candidatus Bathyarchaeia archaeon | reverse complement strand
TTTCTTTTCCGAAAGACTTAACCATAAAACATGCATCTTTAAATTACAGGGATAATTTTTGAGCGACAACAACGACCTTTTAAGTTTCATCCAAAAACAAATCCAGATAGAAAAGAAGATTGTTGAATCCTTAGATAACGCATTAGTTGATGTTAAGAATCCACCTGTGAAGGCAGTTCTGAAGGGAATATCACTTGATTCGGTAAAACATGCGATGCTTTACGAGGCAGCACACACATTGCTTACTAAGACTTCAACAGCGTTAACCCAGGAAAGTCTTGATAAACAAAGAGAGCTTGTTGAAAAGCATATTCAAATGGAAGCTGAGTTAATTAAGAAAATAGAGGTTATTTTACCAACAGTTGAAAATAAGAAAGCCAAGCTGCTTTTAGAATCAATTTTAATTGACGAAAAGAGGCATCATGCTATGCTTAAGGGTGTTTTAGACATTATTGTTCAAGGCGAAACTATTACTGAAGACGATTGGTGGAAGATGCTCTGGGAAGAAACACCGTTTCACGGTACACCCGGAGGTTAATTTTAAACTTCTCTCTAACACTTTTTAGTTTCCATTAATGTATTCTGCGTCTAAGCGTAATGTTTGAAAACAAGTCTTATTCTTACTATACAGAGAGGCTGAATTTTATGACTAAAGTAGTCTTAAAAGAGGGAGTAAATTGGGTCGGTGTCGTCGATTGGAACATACGTGATTTCCACGGCTATACAACCCGCAGAGGAAGCACATACAACGCCTACTTAATAACTGACGAGAAAACCGCACTTGTAGACACTGTAAAAGCTGCATTCTGCAATGAACTCGTTGAACACATCGGGGAATTAACCAACTTAGACAAAATCGACTACATTATAGTTAACCATGTAGAAATGGATCACTCAAGCAGTTTACCAACAATTGCCAAACTATGCAAGAACGCCAAAATCCTATCATCCGCACGCGGCAAAGAAGAACTTATCAAACATTACGGACCAGAATTCGAACGGGTTGAAACAGTAAAATCTGGTGATACCCTCAAATTAGGAAAGAAAACATTAACGTTTCTCGAGGCACCCATGCTTCATTGGCCAGATAGCATGTTCACCTACCTTGTTGAAGACAAAATTCTTATGCCAAACGACGCTTTTGGTCAGCATCTTGCAAGCAGCGGACGATTCGATGATGAAGTAGATCCAAAAATTCTAATGGAGGAAGCCGTTACGTACTACGCAAACATTCTCACACCATTTTCGCCACTGATTGTAAAGAAAATTCAGGAAGTTGTTGCCGCAAAAATTCCAATTGATATGATTGCACCAAGCCATGGTATCATATGGCGAAAAGACCCGATGAAGATCGTGAATGCCTATATGGACTGGTGCACAGGCAAAACTGTGAAACAGAAAGCAGTCATAGTTTTTGATACCATGTGGGGTAGCACTGACAAAATGGCACGTGCAATCGGGGAAGGAATCACAAGTCAAGGTGTCGAAGCCAAGTTGCTCAAGCTACGTTCAACTGATAACACTGATATAGTTACTGAAATCGTCGATGCTAAAGCAGTCGTTGTAGGCTCGCCAACACTTAACAATGGCATGTTCCCATCGATGGGAGGCTTTCTAACATATATTGGCGGTTTAAAACCTAAAAGCAAAACCTGGTACTTCTTTGGCAGCTATGGCTGGGGAGGCGGCGCAGTTCGAGGCATGATAAAAATGGCTAAAGAATTTGGTTTTGAGGCTACCGAACCTGGAATGGAGTTCAAATGGGTCCCAACCTCTGATGAGTTAAAGAAATGCTTTGAATTTGGCCAACAAATCGGCCAAAAAATCAAAGCGTGACTTTTTTCTAATTTATTTTTAGATATTTTTCTTTTGGCGTAAAGCAGATTGGGCATCTATCAGGTCCAATTCCTTCAAAAGTATTTCCACAGATGGGACATACATAAAGGTCAGCTTTGGGCAGATCTTTTTTAGCTTTAACTGCTTCAAGTGCTTTTCCATAAAGCCCAGCATGGATTTCTTCAACCTTGTTTGCATAGTCAAAGCTTTGTAAGGCTTTTTTGTTTCCTTCTTCTTTTGCAGCAGCGATAAATTCCGGGTACATCTTTTTAAATTCGTGTGTTTCACCCGATATGGCGGCGCCAAGGTTTTCAGCAGTGGTTTTTACCTGTCCAGTAATTCTAAAGTGGTTTAATGCATGAACGGTTTCTGCTTCAGCTGCAGCGCGGAAAAGTTTAGCGACTTGCGGCAAGCCTTCTTCCTCTGCTTTCTTTGCAAAAGCCAAATACATTCTGTTCGCTTGAGATTCGCCGGCAAATGCGGCTTTTAGATTATCATCAGTTTTATTCATTAAAATCTCACCTTTAAAATAGTAAATAAGATGAAGGTTATAAGTTATACTAAGACCACATTGTCTTCTTCTAATGTTTTCTTTTCAAACGCATTATCTGAATTGCATATAAAGAAAGTGCTCAGTATCGATAAAACAACTGATAGACTAATTACCAACCAAGGATTCGCCAATTGACTCATGTCAAGAAAAACTTTTACAAAAAATGTGTTTACAATTAAAGGTACACTAACTGTAAAAATAGCTGCAACTTGATTTTTTCTCCTCAAAATCATTAAACTACTGAAAAATCCAAAAACAAAAGAAAGCAAACATAATGCAGTAAAAGCAAGCCAGTTAAATGTATGTAATACTCCTTCTAAACTAACCACTCCCCAGTAGAGACTAATAAATGAAGTAACCATCAAAAAGACAGCACCGAAAAACGGAAAATTCGAAATCTTAAATGAAGAAGCACCCGCTTTTCTTGATAATATAGTATGAATAATCAAAACTACAAAAGTTACAACTGAAGCAAAAACTATACCATAAAACCACACTTGTCGATTAGCGTTATGAGCGAAACCAAACGCTGTGTGAGTTGTGGTCCAACCTTCTTGAGAAACATCAACATTAATGTATGCAGTAGGCATCAAAATTGAAGAGTTAGCACGAAAAACTCCAGCAGTATCTGTTTCTTGAGCGACTACACCGTTGATTCTTACGGTTGCATCATGAATTATTTTTGGTAGAAATGTTTGATTCGAATATGTTGCCCATTCTGGCAAGTTTAAGCCTTCTTCAGGAAGCAACAGGTAAGTAACGTTAACTGTTACCGCAGTATTTTCTAGAATGCTTGTATCATAACTCAACAATGAAACATGAAAGGTATCCCACCAAACCACTACTGATGTGCCATTAAGCCCATAGAGATTGTTTGTTGAGTCAATAACTTCTGCAGAGTATTTGTCATTGTTTTGTGTGGTTAAACTGGTAGGTGTGAAAGTTAGTATGCTTGCCTCATTGCTTGAGTAGTTGAAGGTAAAGGTTCCACTTGTTGTGTTGAGTGATAATTCTTCCACTACTTTCTGACTGTTTTTAACTTCAATTGTTACGCTGGCATTCTTTATTTGTTTTTCAGAATCAGAGTTATAGCTCCAAGAGGCGGTAAAAGTTAACGTCCAATTATGGCCTACTGTCGTGTACATTGACGAATTTTCTGGAATTATAGGAGTAATTGTTACATAATAGTTAGGTTCAGCTTGAGCAGTTGCATTGTCTATTAAAACAGGCAAAATTAAAACTATACATAGCAAAGTTATCAAAGGAAGCTTTTTTATCAGCAAACAGTTTTTCTCCAGGTTAGTAGGATTAACGTTGTTTCTTTTTGGTTTTAAGACTTTTTGCTGTTCAGCATTTTATCTTAAAAGTTGGTGTTCTTGCGCAAATGACATAAGGCTGAGCACTTATGGTTTTTGAGTAAGGTTTGACTGATGAGTAATAGACGGATAAGAAAATGCCTGGTGCCAATACTTCTTATTGTTATACTAATTATTTCATCCGTAGTCGTCTACACATTTTATCCCCGGCAAACCCAAGCTAAAGCCACCCCAAACGTAAATGTTGGAATCGCCTTTTGTGGAAACACAACTGCTGAAGCTAAACTGCTTATTGATAAAACGAAAGCTTACACGAATCTTTTTGTTTTAGCTTCAGGTGGAGGTCCTATTAGTCATAACAGAACACAAATTGAGGAAATATGTGATTACGCCGTTTCTCAAGACTTGAAGGTGATTATGAGTCTGGGGACTATCTATATTGATAGCTGGTTTTGGAAATCGATCCCAATTGAAAATATAACAGACACTTGGCAACAACGGTGGGGAGACAACTTTATTGGAATATATTACAATGATGAGCCGGCAGGAATTCAGCTTGATGGAGATTGGGAGGAATGGTTTAGGAATTATAGTTCATCTTTAGGTAAAGTTGATTTTCCAGCAATTAACACTCTAGCTGAAATTTATGCTAAAATGCAAGCTGCAAAAATTAACGGTACAAACCCTGATAACTATGATAAAGAAGCCTACTTTTTTATACAAAACGTTCTCAAAGAAGATCCTGGTCTTATGCTTTTAAAGAACACTAGTGTAAACATTTGTGTTTCCGACTACTGCTTGTATTGGTATGATTATTTGGGTGGATACGATACTGTTTTCGCTGAACTTGGTTGGAACCATAGTGTAGCTCAACAAATCAGCCTAATTAAGGGTGCAGCAAGGCTACAAGAAAAGGACTGGGGAACAATCTTAACCTGGAAATATAGACAAGAACCATACTTAGACAGCGGAGAAGAAATCTATAATCAAATGTTAACGTCTTATCAAGCAGGCGCTAAATATATTATAATTTTTAATTATCCTATCTTGGGCGATTATGGTGTAATGAAGGATGAACACTTCATTACCTTAGAAAGATTCTGGAATGACATTACTACTAAAAGCTTCGAGCGCCTAGACCAGCCTGAAGCGGTGCTGGTTTTACCTAGGAATTATGGTTGGGGCATCCGAAGCCCAACAGATAATATTTGGGGTTTCTGGGCAGCAGACGATAAAGCACCAGTGATTGGAGACATCATGAGCAAGCTTTTAGCGCAGTATGGGGCAAGTTTAGACATTGCCTATGATGATCCAGCATTCCCAGTTACGCAGATAGGATATAAAACGGTGTATTACTGGAACCAAACAATTTAGTTG
>CAZXGX010000099.1:0-7299 GCA_964640475.1 uncultured Candidatus Bathyarchaeia archaeon | reverse complement strand
ACCCTAAAAAGCAACTTCTAACTCAAGCAGACTTGTATAAAAATTAAAAACGCCACACACCTAAAGAAAAGTCCTTAAAAAAACATCATACAAGAAACTTGTGCTGAGTTACACAACCAACCAGCAAACCATAACATCTGCTGATAAAAAAATACAACATGAGGCACAAAGCGTTGGTTGTGTTGTGCACAATTTAGGCATTTCCCGCACAAAGAGAATAAGAAAATACCAACATACTTTGGTTCAACACATTTTTTTGGCATGTAACGTTTAGATTTGCAAGAGATTAAAACCCGATCACACACATAAAAGAAAAAACTGAGCAACAAAAAGTCCTAATCTACTGTAAGATTAAGAATTAAATATATTTCATGCTTAACTTGACATACCAAAAAGTAATAAGCTAAAACAGTCTGCTAACAGGCAGGGGACAAGTTGGTGGAAAACAAGAAACCTCAAAGCGAACTTTCCATAGGCGAAATATTAACGCAAACCTTCAACTTATATTCACGAAATTTTGTACAGTACTTAATTCCCTTCTTAGCTTTAGGAGTCTTGACTGGATTGGTGACCATAGCAGTGAATTCAGTTATAATCATACCTGCAGCACCAACAGATCCTACGCCGCAGCAACTACTAGCGTGGTTCCCAGCCTTCATAGCAGCATCCTTGACTTCTCTATTTTTATCTGGAATAGTGAGTTGGATAACCAGCGCTTTCACTATGGGCATAACGATAAAGTCCACATCAGATATGCTAGAGCGTGGACAGGTAAACCTGCAATCCTCCTTCAATTTTACTCTGACAAAAGTACTCTCTTTGTTGGCTGTAAGCATTATCACAGGTATTCTCATACTTCTCGGATTAATTGCGCTAATTATTCCCGGCATAATTCTTGCAATTATGTTTTCGCTAGTATCTCCAGCTATTATGCTTGAGAACACAGGAGTTTTGGAGAGTTTATCTAGAAGTCGCGTTCTCGTCAGTAATAGGTGGCTAAAAACCTTCGGTTTACTGCTTTTAATTGGCATTATTGTAGGTGTAGTTAATGGTTTAGTTGCAGTAATCACCACTCCACTTGGCTTGGTCAGCCCACTTATATCCAGCATTCTGATGGCTTTCATAGCACCAATCTCTGCAATAGCCCTGACACTATACTATTATTCTATGAAAGCAAGAACAACTCCTATAGAACAACCACAAACTTTCTGAAAAACAAGCTTTGATAAAGGTTCTCGAATTACTAAGTAACTGGTATGGCAGATAACGGGCAAATGATTAAGATTCTTAGGAAACGCAAATAACTATGGGACGATATCCTACAGGATTGGACAATGAGGATATCGAGGTACGATGAAGCTGAAAGCGGGGAATTATGCTGTAGGCTTGTGAATACTTTTTCCGCTACTGAGTCCACCAAAAATTTAGAAAATAGTTTTTGCAGAATATTGATTAAAGAAATAATGAGTGTATTAGCTACTTTTTATGGCAAAGAAAGAAACCCTGAAAATTGGGGTTGTTTTAGTTAGTACCCTTCTTTGTTTTTGGACATGTATGCCCAGACAGCTACTAATCCGACTGTGATGAATGCGCCTGCAACGCCTGAAACAACCCATTTTACGTTAATGAGTGCGGGTAATACCACCAAAAGCCATGGGATAATGTAGTCAGCTGTGACCTGTGCAATTATTCCTGCCATAAAACCTAACAGGGCAACTACGCCTAATATTTTTACTCTACTGGTCATTCAATTCACCTTTTTGTTTTAGCATTGTTGGGAGATTCTTTTTAGTCTAACTTACACGTTTGTGTCATAAACTAGCAAGTGGTGACGTGGTCTTTCACTTATCTAGTTAAAGGTACAATGGTGTTTTCAAGCAGTGTATATCTCTACGTATATACCTGCATATTTCCATCATGTTAACAATGTATAATTTGATTTTCCACAGTTCAGTGTGTTAGGAGGTAAAATTAATTGTCAGAAAGATTCGCTAAGAAATGGGAAACTAAACACGAGGAAGCGCCCTTTACAAACAGGATAAAAGACGCGGTGAAACCACCAGGACCACTAAAACCAAGATTAGACTTTGCAGTAAGACGCATTGATCTACAAGTCCAAAAACTTGATCAGGCTACCGAGAGATTCACACAAAGAGACAAAGCAATTTTTGCAAAAATTGTTGATGCATACACAAAACATGACAGTGCACGCGCAAATGTCTTCGCTAACGAGTTAGCTGAAGTTAGAAAAATGTCCAAATTAATTATGAACGCTAAACTTGCACTTGAACAAATTACCTTACGGTTACGAACCGTCTCAGAATTAGGTGACGTTGTTTCCACATTAGGGCCAGCAGTGGGTGTACTGCGCTCAGTCCGAAGTGGATTAACCAGCGTATTCCCAGAAGCTGAGAACGAGTTAGGTGAAATAGGCAACATGCTAAGCGGAATCATGATTGAAGCAGGCCAAGGCAGCGGAATGACACTAAACTTTGACTCAGTCAACGAAGATGCATCAAAGATTCTCACTGAAGCAGCAACAGTTGCAGAGCAGAAGATAAAAGACAAGTTCCCAGACCTGCCCCCAGGAATGCCATCCACGGCTCCTTCACAGGCAGAGAGAACTGAAGGTTTCTAAAAGGAGAATAAAAAATGTCTAACTCCAATCTTTTTCTTTCTCTTGGTAAACCCATCAAGAACGAGTACGGTAAAGTAATAGGCAAAGTTGCATCATTTGCATTAACTCCAAACGGTAAATTTGACGCGGTTTTTGTTGAATTTGGTGATGGTCAATTCCGAAAGCAGCCCATGGAAAATCTACGCTTTAACGGGGCTGAAGTTACATTCATCTCTAAAATTAAGTCTCAAGCAGGCGTCTTGTGCGATCAGATTCCACTCTTATGGCGCAAGGATCAAGCTGTTAAAGACCTAAATGACAAACGCAAGATTTCACCTGAAATGTCTCAAGAATTGCACACCAGTTTTGAGGGTGTACTTTCTCAACTAAAGAAGGATGCTCAAATCATAATTGATGAATCCGCAGTTGAAGTTGCCCGATGCGATGAAGAAATTAAATCCTTAAGCTACGCAATTGCAAACTTGGAGCTTGAACACGAAATTGGTCAAGTTGATGAACAAACCTATCAATCTGCATTTACTCTATTGCAGGAAGCCCTGAAACGTGCAACAACTGAAAAAACTGATTACGAATTGACAAAGAGCAAACTCTCCAGTGTACTTATAGGCGAGCCAGCACCAACCGTTAATGCGCCAACTCTAAAAGCAAACAAGGTTTACGCTGAACAAGTCTCTACTTCATCAAAGCAAACATCATCAGCTACTGATCTGCCAGAACCACCAGTTGTCGTCTACGTTAAAGAAATCGGCAAAGCAGGACTCTAAACTTCAAAAAATATGACAAATTACGGAGGGAAAGGAAAATAAGCTTCATGAGTAACAACAAAAATCCTTCTCCCATCCGTGATGTTGCCACCAAATCTATTTCTACTCTTAGAGTTCAACAAAACAAGCTTGAGCAGGCAAGTTATCGTCTTAAAGAACGCGATAGAATTCTTTTTGAAACCTGTATGGGTGCATTAAAGAAGAATAATAAAGAACGAGCAGCAATTTGTGCCACTGAACTTGCTGAAGTTCGACGTCTTGTAAAGTTCCTTTATAGTGTACAATTAGCAATTGAGCGTGTGATTCTCCGTTTAGAAACAATTAAGGAACTAAGCGATATAGTGGTTGATCTTAGACCAGCTTTAAAGTTACTTCAAAATGTTTCCTCAGATTTATTCCAGGTGTTACCTGACGTTAGCACTGAACTGAATACTGTTAACGATACAATTCAGGAAACCCTTCACGCCACTAAACTGCAGAGTGATGAAGGCATCATTCCAGTTGGTCAAAAAACTGAAGGTGGCGAAGAAATCCTTAAAGAAGTTTCAAGTTTCATCGAGCAGAAAATTGCTCAAACCTTACCGGAGCCACCAATAACTAACACTGTTAAAACTGTTAGGGCTCCTCAAACTCCAATTAAGGAGCTTGTTGCCCTGTCGGCTACAACTTCAGAGGTTTTCGGGAAGAAAGCTATTGAAGAGTCAGGGTTTGATGTTTCAAAAACTTTGATTTCATACAAAAAATCTGAAACTAAAGAAATTACAATGCAGGTTAAGCAGCCTGTTAACCAGAAAACGTTAGAAGAAGTGTTGCTGGAGTACGTGCGGAAATGTAATGGCGAGATTGACCTGTCACGTTGCTCTGATGACCTTAAAACTTCCAATAGTGAGATTGAGCGTGCCCTTGAGAATCTTGGGACTCAAGGTAAAATAAAAATTGAGTTAAAATCGCCAGAGTAGGGGAGAAGAAAAAAATGAGTGCTTCACACGAACTCGAAAAATCAGCAACCGCGTACGCAATGGATGCTGTACGTTTAGATAAGCAGGGACAAAAAGGTAGAGCTATTACGCTTTATCAAAAAGCAATTGAAAGTCTCTTACAGCTTGTACAATTATACCCTGAATATGGATTAAACAAAGTTTACGTTCAACGTGCAATCGCTTATCAGGAGCGAATTAAGGCTTTGCAGGGTGTGGTTTCTGCTCAGGAGATGCGTACTGAAGCGAATAATGATGCTGCGGGTGGTGCGGCTACGATTGAGAATGATGGTACTGGTAAATCTGATAATGAGGCTATTGTGGTCACTGAGAAACCGATGGTTAATTGGGGTGAAGTTGTCGGTTTAGACATTGCCAAGAAAGCAGTGAAAGAAGCAATTGTTTATCCAGTTCAGCGTCCCGATCTGTTCCCGCTTGGTTGGCCAAGAGGAATTTTATTGTTTGGTCCTCCTGGATGTGGTAAAACCTTGCTTGCAGCTGCTGTGGCAACTGAGATCGACGCTAACTTCTACAGTATTGATGCTGCATCGATTATGTCGAAGTGGCTTGGTGAAGCTGAACAGAATGTTGCTAAACTGTTTGGTTCTGCACGTAAATGTGCTAACGAAGGTAAAGCGGCAATCGTGTTTGTTGACGAGCTTGACTCGTTAATGGGTAATCATAATAATGAGGTTGGCGGTGAAATTCGCGTTAAAAACCAGTTCCTAAAAGAAATGGATGGCATTACTGACAAAGGCAAAAACCTGCACGTTTACGTTATTGGCGCTACGAATAAGCCTTGGGATCTTGATTGGGCTTTTATTCGACGTTTCCAGAAACGTATCTTGGTTCCACTGCCAGACAGTAATACACGCTTAAACATGCTAAAGCAGTACTCAAGCAACTTGCAGATCGCTAAAGACGTGGATCTTCCAGAAGTAGCACGATTAGCCGAAGGATTCTCAGGAAGCGACATACGCGACGTATGCCAATCAGCGCAGTTAAGCTTGATCGGTGAATTCTTTGAGTCAGGCAAAGCCAATGACAGAGAAGCAAAGCCGCGACCGCTAACGATGGCTGATTTCCGACAGATACTAGAAGAGCGTAAACCAAGCGTAAGTTTGGACATGCTATCACAATACAACCGATGGTTCGAGGCTTTCAAAGCCTTGTAACCTTGGAGGGCAAAAAAGCAACAACCAGAAACAATGGGTTGGGTGGAAAGGTTTGGAGAAAAATTAATTTTTGCACGCTCTCCCTTCTCCCCCCTCAAACTATCTCCAAACCCCACAACCCAATAAAACCACTTTTTTAACGAGTTAAGTTTTTACGAAACATTATTCTTGTCTGTTTTTGTCTGATGGTTCTTTTTTATTCTCTTAGTTGTTGGCGGGTTACCCCTTGTACACAACAACTTCCAAAGGGCTGTGTTTTAGATAGCTTTTCTTGTTTGGTTGATGTTGGTGTTTGCTTTTTGGTTGTGGGCTTTCTACAAGTTGTTATTCGTGCAGTGTTTTTTCTGCTGGCTAAAATGATTGATTACTGGTTGTATAACTTGCAAGCGTATTTTACTAAAACTAGAGGAAGCATTTGGGAGCCTTTTCAAATTGGCTCCCCTTTTAAGGGTGTCTGCGTTTATGTGGTCCTGATCCATTCAGCATGTGCCAATCTCTTCTCAAGCTTGTAGCAGTCAAAACAAAGGTGCCTATCATCAAGCATATATTCAGCCCCATTATCACCACATGAATCACACTTTTCCATTTTACACATCAACTCCTGCGCATATTTTTAGTATATTTAGTATATTATAACTGAATGATAAGCATTACGCGATGTTTATTTTACAAACGCACATAAATTTCTGGCGAAATCGATTAACTGTATAAATTAAGTCAATTGGGCTATTGGTGATTTAGCATTTGTTTAAAGCAGCGCATTTCACAACGCAAAGCTGATTTGCACCCTTAAACCACTGCCTCTTACGTCATTGAAGCCTCTTCTGGATCCGTAAAACAAGAAACGTAAGCCATCTTGAAGGTTCTTTCTTTTGCCCAAAATCCCAACCCCTCCAAGCAGCCCACTCAGATTCAGGCTTAAACTTCCCCTCGCCATCAACTTTAGATTTAACTACCTGCGCCATATCCTCAAGTCTTGGATCATTCTTGATCCAGCTAAACTGTGATAACGTATCCAAAACATGCACAATGTCATACCAAATAAACGGCGCCTTAAGTTTCCTAAAATCTGTCCCCATATAGAAAATGTAGGGGTGCAACTCTCGACTTTTACTCCACAAATTCAAAAGGCACTCTGCACCAAAGTGTGCTTCTTTACTATCTTTGTATTCGTCAAATTGCAGAAGCAACTTTAGCATAACCAATGTAGCGTAAGGGCAGGGATCCTCTTTTCGCCCGGGACCTCTAAACTTTCCAAGCTCCTTAGAAACAGCACAAGGCCAACCATTTTCCCTAACCAAACCTGCAAGATACCTAACTGCCTTCTGAACCCGTTTGTCTCCACCTAGTCCAAATTTAGCCAACGCGTAAACTACTATGGGTGCATCGCATAACGCCCACGCCCCTTCAGTTTCTCCTGAACCCCCAAAATGCTTAGGAATATTAGTTGACAGCTTAAATGGCCCTTCATCAGATTGGCACTCCAAAATCTTCTGAACCACATAATTAATTTCTGTCTCGTTTTTTGTTAAACCGATATCTGCAAGAAAAGATAGTTTGTGGAATGATTGACCAGCGCTTTTGTGGCTGCTAATTACTGTGCCTGGCCAATTTTGCATTTCCTGCAAGAGTGCTTGAATTTTTGGGTGAGTAACCATTGCTTTACGTGCAGATTCTACTTCTGGCTGGGTTTCTGATTGCCCAAGCAAATCAACTCGAGTTCTATAAACAACCCATGGGTCTCC
>CAZXGX010000098.1:0-7385 GCA_964640475.1 uncultured Candidatus Bathyarchaeia archaeon | reverse complement strand
GTTTCTTTTGATCCATCTGGGTCAGTGATTATAATTTCATAATCCTTCAGGTATCGACTTGCGTGTGTTGCTGGATTCAGCCAAACATTGACTAGGACTGATTGTCCTACACCAACAGGGGTAGGTCGAAAACTAAGGAAAGCATGGGTTTCAACTGTCACATCTGCTGTTACGCCTGAAGCTAAAGGTCCAGGTATTGAACCGCCCTCTTGCATATTGGTTGGATTCGTTACACTTGAAGGCAATTGAGTTTGAGCTTCGAGTGGAACTGCTAAAAGCATTACAGAAGCCATCAACAGAATTACAATGAAAATCGCAGATAATTTATTTCTTTTACTAATTTTTTGCAATTTTCTTCTATCTCTCCTAAAATTTCTGTAAATAGCGTATATGGCTAGAACTGTTTTTAAGCTTTAGCACTAGATAGGTCAACGAAATCTTGATTCTAAAAAATTTTTATTTTTGTTATTTATCAATAAAATAAAAAAAGAATGGATTGTGTTAATCTATTTTATGGGTGTTTTCTTAGTATCAATACGCCGACTATTGCAACGGCAACAATTATATCAACATCAACTGCTACTATGTACATCGATAGTGGACCTATAACATCATTTACATTTGTGGTTTAAGTAGGTGAAGGCGTTTCGCTAGTTGCTTCAACGACTGTAGTATATGTATTTGCTTATGAGCTGCTGTAGGAGCCATCACCCATGAAAGTGCTGAAATCTTGTACTAACCTGCAATCGTTGGAATCCATGTGTAAGCGTAGACACGCTTTCATCGAAGGTTTATTCTTTGAAGATAGATTCATCAACATTTGAAGTTTTAAGTGTTGCTTCAATGGGCGAGTTATCAAAAAAGGTTTTTCTTGATTTCAGCAGTAAAAATATGCTTACCAACGAGAGCACAATCATTGGAACAGCTGAAACCAGTATCCCATCAGAATAACCCAACTCATAGTACCATTCTGCGAATATAGTAAAAATTCCTGAAGCTAACAAAAGAACCGCTCCAAGAATAGTAATCTTAATACGCTTTCGCATAAAAGAAAAGGCTACACCTACAAACCCAAAGACAGCCGAAATAAAGCCGAATCCTGAAAGGAGCAAGAACCCAATAGCATTTGAAGTATCATAACCATAGTAACTGTAATAGTCAACATATGATTGATAAGATATGATGCCAACAACTCCCATTGTTACAGCAAAAGCTGCAGCAACAAGAGTAAGTAATCCCGCATTATTCAGAAAATCTGAGTGTGTATTTTCACAGTTCATTTAATTGCCTTCTCTATTGTTAAAGGATTACACAGGTTAATCTGACATATTTAACTCTATTTCAAAATTAATACCAACTCATAAAAATAACTCTAAAAATTATAGATTAGAATAATTTTTAACGGTTAACGCAAGTAAAAGACCAATTAACCAATAAGACAACAGAAGTTTTATAACACACCAGTATTGAAGAAAGTGACTATATTGGGGATTTTATCAATGAAAAGCCTTCGGCACATTCTCGTAGTCGGCGAAAAAAACATATTTGGCGAGATTGCTCAAATCGTTGTCATCGCTTCTGAAGCAAACACTATACTTCAGCAGATGCTTAGCGAAAGCCAAAATGAAAAAGCCCTAGACAACGGAATGCAATCAATTCGAATTTTAGAAGACAAATCAGACAATATAGCTTTCAAAGTAACCGAAGACATAACAACTGGCGCAGTTAGCCCCAACATTTTGGAACATCTCCTTGAATGCGTCCACGTTGCAGACGATATTGTTGACACTTACTATTACCAAAGCAGAGAACTTTGCCGAATGTATAAAGCCAAATTTCCTTACTCTGAAGCACCTCAAGAAACCGAGTGGATGAGCTTATTCAAAAGTATGCTTGACTTAGCAGAAAAAGCATTAATCAAAGTTAAGCAAACGCTTTCCGCCCCGGATCTGTTAGAAATGAGACAGCTTAGAAAAGAAATTGAAACC
Source organism: uncultured Candidatus Bathyarchaeia archaeon (assembly GCA_964640475.1). GTDB lineage: Archaea > Thermoproteota > Bathyarchaeia > Bathyarchaeales > Bathycorpusculaceae > Bathycorpusculum. Next base: position 5,397 of record CAZXGX010000098.1, on the reverse strand, counting down.
TTGGAAAGCCAAGGAGATGACATAAAAGACAGAGGATTTGACTTACTATACCGATTAGCGCCACAAATGCATTATCTTCAGTTCAATCATTATAGCGAGTTATTACATAAATTTGATGATATTTTAGATGGCTGTGAAGACCTCTCAGACTTAGTTCTCGCAGTTATAACTTCAATACTTAAGTGAAAACAACTTGATATCCGAAATCATCCTCGCCATTTTAACCTTTCTCGCAGTTACATTAGTTGCAGGCAACAATCTTTCAGCCTGTGTGGGACCTACAATTGGTGCAAGAATTGTTTCTAAAAAAACAGGCGCAATATTAGGAATCGCAGGTTTTACCGCAGGACTTCTTACTCAAGGTTCAGGAATGTCACGTTCAGTATCGATCCTTTTACCAAACGCAACAAGTGAACTCCAAGTAATAGCATTACTTGTAGCAATTGTAATTTTTGGAATCGCCCATATAGCCAGAGTCCCCATGTCTTTGAGCATGTCTCTTGTGGGATTACTTGCAGGATTATCAATTTCCAAAGGTATAACTTCAGGCTTACCATACATCTCGCAAGTTGCGGTAATGTGGTTTATAGCTCCAGTTATAGCAGCACTTTTCTCTTTTTTCCTTATACGCCTTATTAATAAACGTCAAGTCAAAGATATTTGGCGTAGAATTCGTTTTTATAAAGTTCTATTAATTGTTCTTTCCTTCACAACAGCTTATAGTTTAGGAGCAAACACTTTAGGCTTGATCGTGGCTACGGCAGGTTATAATTGGGTGAATCTAGTTGTGGCAATGACTGCAGTATTTGTTGGGTCGTCTTTCCTTGCTGAAGGTGCAATACGAAGAATGTCTCAAGAGTTCTTTTTGATGCGATATTCTAACGCAACAGTTACGCTTGCAACATCAACAATTTTAGTTGAAGTCGCTGCATTTTTGAATATTCCATTATCAAATACGCAGACTACAGCAGCAGCGGTTTTTGGAACGGGTGTATCATATAAAGCTAAGTTTATGTCTCTGAAACCTTTCTTGACTATCATTGCAGGGTGGATTGCTGCGCCTTTACTTAGTTTTTTGATTGGTTGGCTAATTTAGAGGATGAATATTTACCGGATAATCTCAGATCTGTATTTAATGATTCTTGTATATCGAAATCTGACTCGGATTCTGATTATCAATTCATAATTTTATTATAAGCACAAATTCAATATGATAAAAAAAAGAGGAAAAAAATTATGTCAGATGCTACAGGGATCAAACAGTCTCTGAAAAAAAGTAAAAACCTTGAAGATGAAAAGAAACAATCACTCCTTGATAAACAAGAATGTGAACATCAAATTCGAAGTTTTATCTATGGTTCACCCGTATCAACTTTTTTTGTAGATAAAGACCATAAAGTAGTCTATTGGAATAAGGCACTAGAAGTGTATAGTGGCCTTAAGGCTGAAGAAATGATTGGTACAGATTCACATTGGAAAGCATTCTATAAAGAAAAGCGACCTTGCATGTGTGATTTGATGCTTGATAAAAGTGAAGAAGAACTCAATCAATGGTACGCTGGAAAATATAAAAAATCACAACTTGTAGAGGGAGGATACGAAGCAACAGCATTCTTCCCTGAAATGGGCAAAAAAGGCACATGGCTACATTTCACTACAATGAAAGTAAAAGACACAAAAGGAAACGTCATTGGAGTTCTAGAAACTCTAAATGACATAACTGAAGCAAAGGAAATTCTAAACGATTTTATTACCTTCATAAAAGAGGCTATCGATGGAGCCAAAGACACTTTACAGATGAGCGATCAGACATTTATGTTAAGTGAACACACCACTAACCTTGCTGTTACTGTAGAAAAGACAGCCTCAAAAGTAGCTGACACTGTGGTCGGTGTAGCATCAAGCGCTCAAAAAAGCGCAGATGTTGCAGTAAAAGTTGTTCAAAGTTCAGAAAACACTCTGCAAGCAGCAAAAAAAGTGGCAGATATGGGACAAAAAGCATCTGAAGTCTCAAACCAAATGGCAGTAGGCATGCAACAAGTAAGTACAGCAACTCAACAAGTGTCTATTGGTGCACAAAAACTAGCTGATTTAGCTCAAAACGCAGCAAGAAACACTGATTCTTTAAAGAAAGTAATGGATGAAGCGGGAAAAATTGCACATGAGGCATCAACAGTAACAAATGATGCATTAAAGAAATCAAGTGAAGCCAACATAAAAGGCAAAAGAGGAATAGACGCAATAGAGAACATAAAGATCGAAATTGAGAGAGTCTCCGATGCAGTAAATTCAATGGTTGGTGCAGTCGAGCAAGTCGGAACAATGGCTAATTCAGTATCAGACATCGCAGGTCAAACAAACATGCTTGCTTTAAACGCCGCGATTGAAGCAGCCCGTGCAGGAGAAGCTGGACGAGGATTCGCTGTAGTCGCAGATGCCGTTAAAAGTCTAGCAGGACAATCAAAAGACGCTGCAAACCAATCTATCGCACTTGTTAAAAAAATTAAAGATTCAGGGGACCAAACTGCCGGGATTACAAAACAAACTAAAATTGGAGCAAATGAAGGAACACAAGTAGTTCAGGGAGCAATACATGAAACTGAAGGAATAGCAAAGATAATGGATGACATGAGCATAAAAGTAGGCAAACTCACTACCAACGTAGAAAACGGATTAGACGCGATAAATTCCGTAGCAAAAACTATTGAAGAGGTTGCAAGCATAGCTGAAGAAAGCTCATCTGCTTCTGAGGAATCCTCTTCAGCAGTAGAACAACAAACAGCAGCATCTCAAGAAATCGCAAGCATAGCTAAAAGCGTATTTGAAGTTGCTGAAAATGTATCAAAGGCTGCTCAAGAAGTCAAGACAGACATATCCAGTGTAGCAAAAGCAACTGAGGGTGTAGTAGTTGACGCTCATAATGTAGGGAATTCAGTGAAAGAGGTAATCTCTGAAGCAAAAAACGTTGTAAAATCAATGAACGAAATTCAACAAATAAGCAAGAAAGAAAAAGAAGCATTACAAACACTCATTGACAAACGTACAATAATGCTAAACCAATTAATAGACATAAAAATGAAATCATGCGAGTCTGACGATGAGCGCGCTCGCTTAGAAGCTATGAAACGAAACTAGCTTTAGAATTTCGCAATGTATAATTGCGAATTAATCTCCTTTCTTATTATCTCCATTTTCTTAAGAGATAGTATAAAATTTTCTTATTTTAGAATCCTCAAATTACTGATTAATTTTTATAGATTTCAATTAAAATATAATCTTATTAAGTTAAGTGAATGATTATTATATTGAGGAGTTATTCATGGGAATGATTAAAGACTCAAAAAAAGAGTTCCCAAGTGTCCTCGACAGTGCATATGAACAATACAAACGCGATCTTGAACGTTATAAACTAGTAGAAGAAATAATGACTCCAAAAGTCTACACTATCAATCCTGAAGAATCCATGGAAAAAGCTGCAAGAATTATGGGACAAAAACATATTGGCAGCCTAATTGTGAAAAAATATGATACACCAGTAGGTATTATTACTGAGAGAGATTTATTAACTAAAATTTTTGCTAAGGATAAAGATCCCGAAGAAGAACAAGTGGAAAAATCCATGTCATATCCACTTGTAACCATTCCCTTAAAAGCTAAGATTAAGGAAGCCGCACAGATTATGATACAGAAAAAAGGCAGGCTTGCTGTTCTTGACTGCGGAAAGCTTATGGGGATTGTAACTGCTTCTGACTTGATCCGCAGTTTACCAGATATCCCTGAGACTGAAGCCTTGATAGACGATTTCATGACTAAAGAAGTAGAAACAGCCGAAGAAACAACCTCTGTTAGAGATATTGCAAAAACCATGGGAGAAAAACGGATTGGGAGTGTTATCGTTACAAGGAAAGGAAAACTTGCAGGCATATTTACTGAAAGAGATCTGCTTAGCGCGTTTCTAACCCGTAGAGAAGCCTTAGAAGGAGACGTCGCTCCATTAATTTCAGCACCGCTTATAACTGAATCGCCTGGAATAAGCGTTCATAAAGCTGCAACAATTATGGTTATTAAACAAATCAGACGATTGCCAATTGTCAGAGATGATAAACTTTTAGGAATCATAACAGCCCGCGACCTCGTCGAAGCATACGCAAAATAATTTCTTCCTTTTTTTAACAAAAAAACCGTTTGTCACATAAAATAATGCCAACTTTTTAAATTCTAATAAAATATATACATACTATAGGTAACGTGAAATGTCGCAGGTTGACCTATCCAAGAAATACGCTGATTTCCTAACACCAAAAAAACAAATCATCGTAAATAACGAAGACATTATGCAAAAATACTGCATTACATCCACAAATTTGACTGTTGAACATTTATTGAACGATTCAAAATTTAATTTTTCAATTGATGACCCACAAGCAAAATGGTCAAACATGGGACTGTTTGAAATAGAGAAAACAGTTGAAATAAAAATGGGATATGACAAAACACTTGAAACAGTAATTATTGGAAAAGTCACTGCAATAAAAACTATTTTTCCTCCAAACAGTGCCCCAATTATCGAAGTTTTTGGCGAAAAGAAAAAAGACAACATGCCCCCAGCACCGATTAACTTGCCTGTTTATTCACTATCCTATGGTAACACACTGCTAAGCTTTACTGTAGTAACAACCAATAAAAATCAACATACCGAAACTCGAATAATCAACAGAGAAACAACAATTAACATGCTAAACTCACGCTGCAGTGGCGAATGCATTGGCATACCAGATATTAAACCTGGAGTCAGTGTAGCAATATCTAGATTAGGAAACAAATACAACCAGACCTATTTTGTTGAAAAAGCAATCCATAGTTGGGATAAAAACCTTGGATTCAGAACACTGTTTGAAGCAAAACGTTAACATTCTACCATGTAGCGTTTCCTAAACTATTGTGAATTATTAAATCGCTATTCACTAGAAGGTTTTTTAGGTTTAACTCTTAATTTATACGTGAACGAAAAATGGGAAGATGCACTAGAACAATAGGTCAACGTAGACTCGGCAGAACAATCCACAAGCTTGAGAACAGTATAGAGTTTAGTAGCGCTGAATGTAAAGCTAAAATGTCAGAGATAAAAAGCAAACAGAAAACTCAAGCAACCATGGGATACGATAATGACTCACCAATTCAGAATCTACGGGACACATCAAAGTACAAACAGGAATAAAACAGAATCTAAACAAGAGCCCATCACACAATATGTTTTAAAAACACTTTTTTTAAGCTATATTTACTTGTAACAACTTGCTATTCTGTAGCAATGTTTTATTGCTTGCCTTTCCTGGCGGCATCTACTTTTTGCTCGCTAATTGACGCATATTGACGTTTCTTGACGTTTACAGACTT
>CAZXGX010000097.1:0-7522 GCA_964640475.1 uncultured Candidatus Bathyarchaeia archaeon | reverse complement strand
TGAAGAATGGTAATGCGTATGCTTCTGCTGGAAAGCTTTTTTCAACCATAAAGATGTCTCTCTGCAGTTGTTTTGAAAATGGTTTATGGTCTTCACGGATTTAAAGTTAAGCATCAAATAAAGAAATTATCAAACGTGTGAATAACATCCATTTCTTAAGAATGTTATTTTTTTCTAACGACAATGCCTTTATTTTTTTATGATGTTTCAGTTCTTTAAAGTCGGCAGTTCATTTCTCTTTCTATATTTTCACACACTTTGCTCCATGTCCCATTTTTTAAATAGTTTTCAACAGCATTTTTTTGCATTTCCTTAACTTTAGAAGGGTCATCATACAAATGATTAATACTATTAGCAACACTCTTTGGATCCCTCGTTTTTAATAAGAGCCCTGTTTCGCCATCAATTACAGACTCAGAAATACCATATGCGTCATACCCAACAATTATACATCCCAAAGCTTGTGCTTCCCAAATTACATGAGGCGATGGGTCGAATCCTGAAAAAATAAAGAAAAGCTCGGATTTATTATACAAATCCTTTAATTCATTATCGGAAATGAAACCTAATATTTTTACATTTGATGGGGCTTTAAAGTTCAATTTAGAGGCATCTCGCCCAACTATTGTTATTGAAAAATCTGATAAATACTCTGCGGCTTCAAGTAAAACATCAATACCTTTTCCTTTATAGTCAGTACCTACGGCTAAAATATTCTTATGTTGCTTATGCTCGAATTCTTTTGTAACAGATACTTCCTTTGCAGGTCCCCAACCTATAGCGGCCACTTTTTCTTTGCTTAGTCCGTGATCTATAATCAAGCCATCTCTGCACCATTTTGAAAAAGTAAAAACATGTTTTGCTTTCGAATATAGTTCTTTTTGAAACAAAAAAAGGCTCTTATCGTATATAGTCGTCCAGCTTTTTCTCAAAGTGTCTCTTTTATGAATTGTTTCTGGTGGATCAACATAATTATCAAGTACTATTATGAATGGGATTTTCAAATCGTTGATGTATGGAGCATACATACTCGACCATTGAATAATAATGTCAGGTTTATTGGTCATCTCTTTGATGACTTTCGTTGCCTTGAGGGTTAATTTGCCTCTGAGTTGAGGTCTCCTGTAAGCGTTTGATATTAAGGTATTTTTATCTAAACTTTTAAATTTTTTTTCCTTTACCATTGAACCAATAAGTTCTAACCCTGTTAATAGCAGATTTTTCCAAAAGAATAACTCGTTTGAATTACAATTGATTTTAAGAGTTTCAACTGCATTATTTTGTCGTAGAGCTTCAATAAAATATTCTATACGCTTATCTGAATAAATAACTAGTATTTTTGAATCTCTAAAGCAGTTGTACAAATTTATACCCTGCGTTTATTTTTAGCTAGACCTTAATTAATATATTTAACAGTATAAACATAATCGTTTTTCCTTTTTTAATATTCAGCTTATGTTAGATTTACAAAGGCAATGAAAAAAAATTAGATAGTTTAGAAAATTTTTTAAGACTAAACCTTATTGGAGTATTATGCGCTTCGCAAAAATAATCCTTGGTGAAATGATTCTCCTCGTGGCATCAGTTTTTGTATTTAGAAGCTTTTGGTTAATGTTAGATGAATATTTTGGCAACTCTAACTTGCTGGCTATGTTAATAGTTGGAGTAATTTTCACTATTGTGGGTTCATTTGTTTTAAACCACGAAGTTAAATGTGAACTGGAGAAGAACCAAAAAGTATCTTGAGCTTAATTTTCATGATGCCAGATGTCAATTAATTCCTGATTTGTGTAACAGCTTTTTTCTTGTCCATATCGTCTAAGTGGTTTGGTAAGATGTCTTTGGGAACGTGTTGAAGTTACATATAAGTCAGCTTGAATCGTTCGCTGTAGAACTGATTCTTGCTTGGGCAAATCTCTATATTTTTCCCCACATTTTTCGCATCGGTATCCTTGATTTCTACCCATTGACTTTAAGCGTTTGCCGCAGTTCTTGCAAAACGGATTTTGTTGTTCTATTTTCTGTGTAAGCTTTAGAATGTTTATTTTTTCAAGGTTAATGGTTACTGGTTTGTCTTTTGTTGCTTTATGTACTGCGCCAGTAACTTCGATGTTGTCGCTTATGATTAATTCTCTTGCGATTTTTCGTAGATCGCCTGTTGGTTCATATGCTGCGCAATCAACCTCTGTAGAATCGTCTTTTAGTGAAAAAATAATATGGCGTAACGGAACAATTCGCGGATTTTTAGAAACATTCCCTTTAATGATTACTGAGCTGTAGGGTTCCAGTTTACTAAGCATTTTAACATGAGTTAGGTGTGCGTCTGTACCCTGATTTGAACGGAAAATGACCCAGCGTTCCACTGGTTCAAGAGGCTTAACCAGAATGTATGCTTTCCTTACGGTTTCTGCTGATTCGCCTCTTATTCCAAACAGGATCGGATCTGGTCCTCGTGGGGTAATGATGACGCGTTTTTTTTCGTAATCATAGTTATTAAAAGTGTAAGGCTGCAAAGCTTTGTCCATGCTAAGAATTGTTTGGGGATCAACTTGGCGTTTTGTGCCACAGTTTTCAGGTTTTCTGTACGCTATTAATTCGTAGGTGTGATCGCAATTTAGTGTCTCACCGATGGCTGCCAAGGCGCCAATTATACCTCTGCAAGTATTGTAACCTAATGCTTCAGCGCCGAATTGCTGAATCAGTTTCACTGCTTCCCTTAGAGTTACGATGCTGGTTTCAGCCCTCTTAGAAAAAGTAGTATACTCGGAGGGGATTTGTTTGCCGATAAAGAAGACTATTCCCGGGTCAGTTCCTTTCTGGTTCACGTGTGAATGTTCTTCCCACAGTCCAACAGCTAATTCTTTAATTTCCTCTTCCAAACTTCCATCAAACTTGAACCGTAGACAAAGTGCACCATTGCCTCTGGTTTTCCAGGGAACGTTAGGATTAAGTCGAATTAAATTTGGATAGTCTATGAATTTAACTTGCATTTGAGTTAATTTTTCTACAAGTACTGCTGCAAGGTAGGTTGTGCATCCGCCTTTAGTTGAGTCTGTATCATCTAAACCTATATGCATTAGTTGTTGTTTAGTCAACTGTGGTCTTACTCCAAGTGTAGAATTAGAGATTAAGATAAGAATAGAAAAAGGTTGTTTAAGATAAACCTGTTTTTAGGAGCTCGTTGAGTTTACACAAAAATTCTTGTGTTTTCCAAAATTGTTTGCTCACAGTTTGAAGGTGATTCATTTTCAATAATCATTGTAAATTTAGAATTTACTTTACCGATGTTGTTGATGTACTTACTGATGACTTGTTTAAGAGCTTCTGCACTTTCTGCTTTAACGTTGGCAATAATATCATATATTCCCCAAAGAGCGTGTGCTTCTTGGACTTCCTCGATTTTTCTTAAGGCCTTTAATACATGTTTTTCTGCTCCGATTTCCGTTGTTAAGAGGACATAAGCGGTTGGCATTTTTTCCCTCATTTTTAGTTTTGTTTATTGTTGGCTTCAGAGATTTGGGTGCTTAGAATCGTTCAAGGGGAACGTAAAAAAATGTGCTACTTCTCCAAACCTCTTTATCCAACCGCTAAAAATTTTTGTGTATCCAACGATGAGATTGCTTAATACAGATAGCCGCCTTGCAGAAATTTGCTTTTTATTTTTCATTTTTTTCAGCCCTCCGTTGGATTCACGTGTGTGTTTAGTATGCTTTAAAAAATTTAAAATTGTGTGACTGTAACTAGCCAGTCACAAGTCAGCATTTATATAGTTCATGCCTGAAGAATGGCAAGAAAGTTTAAGCTACGTTTTCTTCTATGTAATGTTTTTTTGCGTGTAGATGCAGGTCTTTTCCGTTTTGGAAATCGCTTCCGCACCATGGGCATTTGTATAGGGGTTCCATAATTTATTTTGTGTCATGGCTAGGTCATATGGTTGTGTATGTGTAAAAAAAAGTAACAATCCGTTTAGACTTTTTTTTAAAAGAAAAGGAAATTGTTGAATATTTTATCTGTCTTCAACCACAATCATTGTCAATGTTGATCGCACTTTATCGAGCCGTCGTATGCGCCATGTGACGATTTCTTTTAGTTTATCCATTGTATCCGCTTTCACTCTTGCTACAATATCATAGACGCCGTAAACAGCTGATGCTTCTTCTACGCCCTCAACTTTCTTTAGATCTTTTAAAACATCAGATTCAGAACCAATCTCGGTGTTGATTAATACAAAGGCTGTGGGCATTGTTCTTTCCTCTGAATATATAGATTGGTCAAGTTAACATTTAAAGTCTTTCCTTAGAGTAATCGTCAGCTAATCAGTATGTTAGTTATGTGCATTTGTCAAATTGGTAATTTTATGTCCTCTTTATTCTTGACCAGCTTCAATCCGGTCCATTGAAGAGCAGCATATGAGATAATTAGTCTAAACCAAAGACTTACTGCTCTTGTCAGCAAAGTTGCAGCTAAGCTAATTTCTAAAGGTATTCCAAGAAGCCAAAAGCTTTCACTCATAATAATCTCATTAATCCCTAAAATGCCAATTCCAACAGCTTGCAATGCTCCAGTAATGGTGTAAACAATGAGAACCTTATCAATAGAAACAGAGTACCCTAATGCTGCAAACGCCAAGAATACAACACTGATATCAAAAAGCCAACCAATAACTTGATAGAAGGCTGGTGCAAGTAAACCTTTAGGTTTAGCTTTTAATTGATCTGTATTATCGTGAAAACTCTTTAAAGCTTCTTGAGTTTTGTTTACAAAGCCTTCAGGGTTCCATTTTTTACGGAAAATTAGGATTACTTTGACTGCAAAACGTAGGAGGGCGTCAGTTGCTTTTGGGTGAAAACTGATGTAGAAAATGAATGTTAAGGAAAAAAGAGAAAGCGCTAAGAAGGCAACAACTGAAATCATTGTTAATGTAGGCATTGAATAGTTTAATAACGCCATAATTAATCCGATGCTTAAAGCTGTATCTGATATGGTTAGGATCATGATTTTTTGGCCGATTACTGAGGCGCCTACTTTTCCAATGTTTTCATTGGTTGCTTTGCTGAAAAGGTATGTTTTTGCGGCGTCTCCTGATACTCCTAGTTGTGGGATTGTGGCGTCAAAGAATAAGCCGACCCAAGTGAATAGTAGAGCGTTTTTTAGGGTAATTTTGCCTGCTAAATTATTCAATAAATTATGCCATACTATTGAATAGAAAAATACGCCTATAGAATAAGCTAAAAAAGCAGTTGCAAAGTAAGTTAGATTTACTTGGGAAATTACGCTTGCTAAGTTTGCAGGATCAATTATTAGTAGGAAGTAAACTATGAAAATAATTAAGCCTAATAGCATCAGTAAAAAAATCTTGTTTATGCGTGGCTTTTTTTTCTCTATGGTCATTGGATGCTGCAAACCTAATGAAGGTTAATTTAATGGTCTTTTAAGCTTTCAGCAGTTATAGAACAACCGCGTTCTTGCTGTAGCCTTTGCTTTCCCAAAAGCCTTGATAATCGGTGTTGTTTGAAACTTTAATTGTGGTTATCCATTTTGTCCTTTTGTATTCATATCGGGATTCGGCTACTAACTCAAATGGGCAACCTCGTTTAAACAGTTTTTATTCATTTATCCTATGATGGCTGTTACTCCGTTAACAATGTATTGAACTGCTATGCCAGCAATAAACAGTGACATTACTCGGGCAATAATTATTGCGCCTGTTTTGCCTAGAAAAGCGTAGATTTTGTCGATGTATCTGAGAATTACCCATGTGATGGCTAAAACGATTAGGACTGAAATAACTGCGATGCCTATGCCGAAGGTTTGCAGGTTTAGAATTGTTGTGGTTATAGCTCCTGGACCGACTAGAAGTGGCATTGCGATTGGTACTGCGCCTATGCTTTCTGGTGATTCATGGCCTTCATCGAAGGCTCCAGTGATTAACATGCGTATTGCGATTATTAATAGTAGTATTCCTCCTGCTATTTCGAAGCTTTCAATTGATATTCCAAATAGTGTAAAGATTTCTAAGCCTGTGAAGGCGAAAACTAGAAGCAGTATTATGCTTATGATAACTGCTGTGTTGTAGATTTTTCGTTCTTGGTCTGCTGGCATTTTTTTGGTTAATCCAACGAATATGGGGATGTTTCCAAATGGGTCTACAACTATGAAGAGTGCAATTATAGCCTGTATTAGGGTGATTAAAAATTGGTCCGTTTTTTTACTCCTCATTTAGACTGTTGGATTGCGTGTTTACTTTGATTATTTACCTATATTAAGCGAGTGTTTTGAATGTTGGTTCTTTTTTACTCTTTTAGTTGTGGGAAAACTACCTTGTGGATAACTATTACCATGCGTTTGTGTTGCGGTTTAGTTTTTGGTTTTGGTTGATGCTGGTGTTTGCTTTTTGGTTGTGGGTTTTGTCACACGTGATGTTTTGCTCTTTTTTCTTTAGCGCTTTCTTTTGTTTTGTTTTTGTTCTATTAGTTGTTGGCGAGGTAGCCCTTGTACACAACAACAAGCATTGGGTAGTGTTGCAAGTTGTGTTTTAAAATTTGAGCTTAGATTAGGTTGCTGGTTGGTTGTGGGCTTACGGCAAGTTTCTGTGCAGGTTGCTGTTTTTCTGAAAATTGTATGTTGATTGTTTTTTAGTTAATTTGTTGTTGAGTCTTGGTCCTAAATCACAACAACTTCCAAAGCTTAAAGCCAAAGACTGAGTTTTTTGTTCCGATAAAAAAACAATTCATAACTGGTTGTGCAACTTGTCATAAACCGTGCTATTTAGTTATACTTCTACATAATGCGATTAGTATTAGTATGTTGAAAAGTTTTTTTATTCTATCGATTTTTCTCTCAATTTTTTTAGTCGTACAGGTTAGCACCTGCTTTAATATCAATTAGTTTCTGTGATATAATCTCTGAAAATCTGAGGATCATCCTTGCTGACAAAAGTTTCAACCACAGCAACTATAATCATGTCTGCAAAATCGTCGCCAGCGTTCTTCATTTCCAGTACTAATTTAACAACCTCACGAATTTCTTTACGGCCTTCCTTCAACTTCTGGATAGCATTTTTAAGACGCTCTAAAATTATAACCCGTTTATCTTCTATAAGACAAGAACCTGGTAGTGTTCGAGGGGTTTTTGCTTTTTCATATAATGTTACACTCATAACAAGTCCACCTCCTTTAAGATTAATTGGACTTTCTCCAATTAAGGAGGCTAAAGCATTAACTGATTCAGAATATATGTTCTGAATACTTAAAGTTTTTATGAATCCATAATTCATATTTTTTAGTTGAATTGCATATTTTGCAATTTCTTGTTGCTGTTAATGAACTGAATTGCTGGAAAAAAATTTTAATTTATCCTGTAAACTTGCGGATTTACGAAGTTTAGTTTAACTCTTCGCTTAGTTAGTATTCATTGCAAACTAGAATTATCTCGCAATTCTCTTAACTGTGATTGCTACTGACTCTAGTTTGAGTTTACAGGCATCTTACTTGTATCCATGTAAAGCATAATCCAACGGTGC
>CAZXGX010000096.1:0-7641 GCA_964640475.1 uncultured Candidatus Bathyarchaeia archaeon | reverse complement strand
GTGAGGCGGTGCTGACTTGCTGCATGCCAATTGCCATTTGGTTAGAAACATTAGCGGCTTGTTTGCCCATTTCTGCAACTTTAGCTGTTGATTTTGTTGCTCCATCAGCACTTGATGCAACATTATTAGCTGCTGCCTCTACATTTTTTGCAGCTACACTTACGTTATTAACGACCTCTGTAGCTCCAGTTGCCAGTTCAGCCACTTTAACAGCAGATTGTTCAGCATTATACGCAAGTTCTGCTGCTTTAGCCGCGTTTTGTATTGTTTCATCAGCTAAAAGCGAAGTTTTTTCTGCGCCGGATATTGCGTCTTTTATGATTTCAATTACTTTCTGTTCTAGTTCTTTGTTTTCTTCGAGTAAATGTTTGTTTTCTTTTTCTAATTTCTCTATTTGTTTTTCAAGGTCTATTGTACGCTTATCCTTGTTTTCATCGACCATTTCTTTTAAACCTCTGCAAATCTGCTTATTTTTTGTTATTTTGTAATAAGAAAGTTATGAATTTCACATTCGGAATCAGAATAAAGATGACGTTATTTGCAAGCTTTGATTATTTCCTTTGCAACATTTTCTAAAGGCGCAACAACATCAACACGTCCTGTATCAAAAGCAACTTTCGGCATCCCATAAACAACACATGTCTTTTCATCTTGAGCGATAGTCGCTCCGCCTTTTTCCTTAATCGCAACAATTCCTTTCGCACCATCAGAACCCATGCCAGTTAAAACCACACCAACATTTTTAGCGCCATATACATCAGCTAAGGAAAACATAGTGACATCCGCTGCAGGTCTAACGTAATTAACCGGTGGATTACTCGTCAACTTGACTTTATCCTCTTTAGTTATGACCATGTGAAATCCGCCAGGTGCGATTAAAGCAAGACCTTCCTGAAGAATATCTCCTTCTTCAGCTTCTTTAACCCTGAATTTACATTCCTGGTTTAAGCCATCTGCAAAAAGCTTAGTTACACCCTTAGGCATGTGCTGAACTACCAGAATAGGCGGAGGATCTCTTGGAAGCCCCCTTAGAACTGAAGAAACTGCAGGTGGTCCACCTGTTGAAGCAGCAATAGATATTATTTTATCGCTATTTCGTGCTGTCAAAGGCAAACTTTCTTCAACAATATCTTTAATTCTCAAGGCTTTAGCTTTTGCAGCAGTCTTAATCTTAGTAATAAGTTCATCCCGTACGCTATCCATATTGAGTGATATTGAACCTGAAGGCTTAGGAACATAGTCTACTGCGCCGTAATCAAGCGCCTTCAAGGTTAATTGTGCTTCTCTTTGAGTTAAAGCACTAATCATCACAACTGGTGTTGGGTGAACTTCCATAATTCTGCGAACAGCTGTTAATCCATTCATACGGGGCATTTCAATGTCCATTGTAACAACGTCTGGATGCAGTGATTCAACTTTAGAAATTGCCTCTTCCCCATCTCTAGCTGTTCCAACTATAGTTATGGACGGATCAGCTTGCAGTAAGTCAGAGAGCACTTTCTGCATAAGTAAGGAATCGTCAACGACTAAGATTCTTATTTGCCCCGTTGATAGTCACCAAGAATTAACTTTTTCAGAAAATCAAGCTTGACTCTTCTGTTCTGTTTCAGTTTGAATTTGGAAACCTTTGGATTCTTTGATGCTGTCCATTGCTTCTTTTGAAACTACTTTCATCAGGTCAAGCAGAATAATTAGGTCTTTTTCATGTTTCGCAACCCCAAGCACTGCTTCTGATCTGTCAACTATTAGGCTATCGCGATTAGTTTCTATATCGTCTTTTGGCAGAGTTAGAACCTCCATGACTGAATCTACCATTACGCCAATTGGATGCTTGTCTTGTACTATTATCATGATACCTGTGCTTTCATGGCCTTTCTCTTCTAAAATTCCAAATCGTTTACGCAGATCAATTACTGGAATCACTTCGCCGCGAAGGTTTGTTACACCCTTAACATAGTTTGGAGCATATGGTACAGGAGTGACTCCTTCAAAATTCTTTACTTCACGTACTTGATGAACATTAACGCCATAGAAAACATTGTCAAGTGAGAATGTTAGCATTTGAATTTCTTCTCTTAAGGCTTTCCTATCAGTATCTACCATTTCAATTACCCCTTTATTGGACTACTTTGTATGTGGTATTCGGAAAACCTTTATATGATGCTTATGAAAGCACCATACTAATTTTTAATTCAGAATCTGAACAAAAAAATTAGACAATGTAAGACGGCTGATTAACTGCATAGACCTGCTTCTTAAGCCAATTTTCATCCATCAAACACCATTTCGCTTCATTACCCTCAATCTTAAGCACAAGCACCAAATCCAACTTATCAAGTTTAGCATACTCCAGCAGCACATCATAAGCAGAATGGCTGATTTCCACTTCAAGGTCTTGTGGTTGATTGTCAGCACATCTTCTTCCGTGGAAAATCGCCTTGATTTTATCTTCCCCATCTTGAAGTTTTACATTTACTTGGTTAACATAGTAAACTGTGTCCTTATAACTTAAAATTACGTTTCTTGCATTCTCAGATTTTACTTCTGTGTGCTCAACCATGTTGTTCTCCCTTCGTTATCTATTAAGAAACACGATACAATTAAAGGGAGCTGCCTATAAAAATAATATTCCGAAAAAAAACTAAAAACAAAGAAAAATTGGTTCTTTGTGAACTTAGGCTTTGTTTTGAGCCTTACTAGTGAACTGCTTCACATCCAAGACAAGAACAACCTGGCCATCCCCAAGAATTGTGGCTCCACTTATGCCTTTTATTCCTGAAAGGGTCTCAGTCATGGACTTAACAAGGATGTCCTGTTGCCTAAGCACTGAATCAACAACCACACCAAGCCTGTTCTCTTCATCACCTAGGTATGTTATTAGCAATTCAAGGTCTTCTTCATCTTCACCTTCAAGCTCAAGCATTCTATGAAGATGCAAAACTGGAATAACATGATTTCTAACGATTATCGCATCAGTTTTTCCAAGACTTTGTATTTCACTTTTTCTTGAACGCACAATTTCTGAAACTTGGCTTGTAGGTATAGCAAAGGTTTGACCTGCATCCTTAACAAGTATCGCTTGGATAATTGCCAAAGTTAACGGTAATTTAATGCTTGTTTTCGTTCCCTTACCCAACTGTGTCTCTAAATGTACGGTTCCACCTAACGCTGCAATTTTGGTCTTCACTACATCCATTCCGACACCTCGACCGCTAGTATCAGTTACTTCCTTAGCGGTTGAGAAACCTGGTAGGAATATCATGTTTATCAGCTGGTCCCGTGTCATTTTGTCAAGTTCTTCTTGTGTTAAAAAGCCTTTCTTGATTGCGCTTGCTTTGATTTTTTCGGGGTCAATTCCTGCGCCGTCATCTTCGATTTCTACTATAACGTGATCACCGTTTCTCTGCGCTGATAACTTAATTATGCCGCCGGGGCTTTTGCCTTGTTTCTCTCTTTCGACTGGCACTTCGATACCATGATCAACACTGTTTCTTAACAAGTGGATTAACGGTTCACCAATTTCATCTAAAACAGTTCTGTCAACTTCAATTTCTTTGCCTTCCATTGTTAGGTCAATTTTTTTACCCTTGCTAAGAGAAAGGTCACGTACTAACCGTGGAAATCTGTCAAAAATCTGGCTAACAGGAACCATTCGCACCTGCATAACTAGATCCTGCAAATCAGCGGTAAGTCGGTCAATGTTTTCTGTAATCCGTTTTAGGCTTTCATTACGGTTATCTGCTGTTACTTGAAGTAATGCAATCTTGTTAATTACTAACTCTCCAACCCAGTTCATCAATTTGTCCAATTGTTCAAATTTAACCCTGACCGTTTGAGCGGAGCGGACATCTGCAAGTACTTCCGAGTTATGAATAATACTGTTTTGTTTTGGCTCCTTAACCGGTGCAACTGTTGGAGTTGGCGTGTCTGGCATAGCTGGCGAAGTTGGTGAGTTCTGAATTGACAAGTTAATATCAAGTGGGAAAACGTGCACTTGTTCCACTTCACAAACCTGCTGAGCACACTTCTCTACCTCTTTATCTTCAAGTTTTGATGTAACTGCCAATTTAAAGCCATAATCAAGCTTTTTCTCATCAAGGTCTTTCTGATCTGGCATGGTTTTTATTATTTCAGCAATCTCGGAAAGTTTGCTTATCAGCATGCTTGCCCGCAGATTCTTAAAATTGCAGTCCTTGCTGAACTTCAAATCAATAAAATAGCTGCGTTCACCCTGAGTTTCTGCTTTCTTTGCTTTTTCCTTCTCGTTTTCATTAAGCTCAAACGTGCTTTCCATAAATGGAGTCTTTTCTTGAGGTATACCCTCTTTTTGCTCCTTAGCTGGAATGGTCTGCTTGGTGTTTTCGTCTTTAATTTTCTGTTTTAGTATGGCAACGTTAATTTCTTCTTCAATCTTATTTTGAATCTGATCTAATCTATTCGATAAAGCATCAACACATTCAAGGAGATTAGTTACCAGAGTGCTGCTTGGCTTGTTACCTTTACGCATGCCATCAAAAATATCTTCCATTGCATGGGTTAATTCTTGAAAATCTTTAAAACCCATCATTCCAGAGGACCCTTTCAGCGTGTGCGCTGATCTGAAAAGCATGTTAACAACTTCTTTATTCTCAGGATCCTTCTCTAAAATTAATAATGATTTTGTTAATGTTTCTATGTGTTCCTTTGCTTCTTCAATGAATAGTTGTCTATACTGATCGTTATCTAATGACAAGGACCCTTTCACCTGCTTTCCAGTTTATATTATTTGATTGCACAAACCTTCTAAATGGAAAAAATAGATTATTTGGTTAAGTGTGTGCTTTTGTTTACGTACAAAAAAGGCTGAGAAAAAATTTAGTTCTTGGGTTTTTGGTAAACCCTAGTTTTCAAATCGATTGACTTGAATTTTATGCTTGGCTCACCACTAAGCATCTCAGCTTTACCGCTGATAAAGTATCCGTCTTCTCTTAGTGCATTGTAAAAGTGCATGTGAACTTGCTGTTGACCTTCTCTTGAGAAATAAATCATCACGTTTCTGCATAAAATCAAGTCTAAGCTTGTATATGGTGATGGCTTCATTAAATCATGTTCTCCAAAATGAATTAGCTGTTTAACATTATCTTTAACTCGGTATGTATCTTTTTCTTGTTTTGTAAAATAGTTTCTAATGATCATGTCACCTAAGCCTTGAAGTTGTTTCTCTTGGTATTCACCTTTAGAAGCTTTAGATAAAGCGTCTTTATCGATATCTGAGGCATAGATGATTACATTATGATTCGCAAGTTTTGAACCTAAGATTTTATGTGTCAAAATAGCTAATGAATAAGGCTCTTCTCCAGAAGCACAACCTGCACTCCATATCCTGACTGGATTAGTTTGGAAAAGTTTTGGAAGCAAAGTGTATTCTAAGTATTTATAGACATCTTGGTCTCGCATGAAAGTTGTGTAGTTAACGGTTATTTCATTAAGCAGAATATTGTATTCATCAGGATTTTTGCTAAGATATTGCAGGTACCTTCCGAAAGTATTCGTGTTTGTTGCACGCAATCTGATAGTCATTCGGCGTTTAAGGTACTCATCTCGGTAACCGCCAAAGTTTACACCAACCATTTCTTGAAGTTTCTTCTTTAGTCTTTGATATGACATATTCTCCAAGAAATCTCCAGTTGGCTGTGCAGTCTGCGTTTTTACCATTTCAACCAATATTTCACAACCCAATCCTATTGTTAAGCTATTTCCCTGTAAACTGATTTGGTTTGTAATGGTGAGTCAACAAGCCACTTCTTTCCTTTATCAGCGAGCATTTTTCTCAATTTGGCACCTGGAAAAGTAATCAGAAAGCCTTCAGCAGAACTGTCACTTCGCTTAAAACGTGCGTCAAAAACAGCGGCAACATCTGAGCATAGCGCTTGTTTTAGCAACAACGTATCAATCACAGCGTCGAATGAATCACTGATTACTTGTGGTGGCGTGGGAATAAGTTCAGTACCTGTAAAATCAGCCATCGCGCTAAGGAAAGAGCAAATCATTATTGATCCCAGTTCCTCTATGGCTGATAGCTCAAGTTCGGGTTTTGTTTGACATTCTGTAGGGCCTGCCATTAAATAGGCGATTTTCTCTGCTTCTTGAGCATCAAAAATCAACATTATATCGCAGTCTATTTTTCCCCTTAATTGCATTAAGATAGCTGTCACAACAGTATCATGTTTGTTATAGATTCTTGGAACCAAGTGAGGCTGTGTTAGGTACATCTTTGGGACTTCAATTTTTATCGCTTGCTTAATAATTTTTGATAGAGCAACAGTTGCGTTACCTGCACCTATACTGCCTATTTCTGTTAGAATATCTATGTCTGAAATTGGCTTTACTTTCTGTAGACTTTTAGTCATTTTTTATCCCTTAAGGATTTTTTCCTCTATACTCTCCGTGGGGGCAACCCCAATTTGGATGTAATCAGTATTGGGTTCTGTTTTTGGTGGTGCAACTTCAATGCCCATCATTTCTTTAGATTTTTGTATTAGTATTTCTTTCAGGTCTGGGCTTGGGAATATTATGAGAAGTGATTTCGCATCGTTACCTGCACGTTTGAAGCATGCGTCAAATACGAGTGCTTTTTCTGTAATCATTGATTGTTTCACTACTAAGTTGTCAAGTATAGCATCAAATGTGTCAACTATTCGTAGTGGTGGTGTTGGTATAAGTTGAACTCCAGTGAAATCTGAGATTGCCGTTAGGAATGATCCGATTACTATGTTCGCTAGTTCCTGTATGGCTGATTCTTCCATTGATTCATCAAGTTCTTCAACCGAAGGTGCCATAGTCATTAATGCTGCGATTTTCTTTGCTTCGTTAACTTCGAACATTAACAGGATGTCCATTTCGTAGTCTCTCTGTAGTTGCATGAGAACTGCGGTTGTTGGCATTTCAGATCTGTTATAATATTTTCCAACAAGATGCGGTGGTAAGCTGCAAATTCTTGGTATATCAATTGAAACGTCTTGTTGAAGAACAGTGGATAAGGATGTTGCTGCATGTCCAGCTCCAATGTTACCAACTTCTTGAAGTATTCCTAAATCAGCTGAATCATCCGAAGCATTTATTACTACTCTGGTGTCTTCTGCAATATTCATTACATTTTCAATTTTTTTACTCATAGTTGTCTAGTCTCTCCGTTGAAACATTTTACAGTGGCATTTCCTGTTTCCAAGTTGAAGGTTATTCTTCGTCCATGCGAGCCTCCAACGTCCTCGCCGATTAATTTGATATTATGCTGGCATAATGTTTGCTTAACAGCCTCAACGTTTTTAGCCCCAATATTCAATGCGTTATTCTTCAAGTTGGGGAACATGTTAGCCCCACCGGCAATTTTCGCTGAAAGCGGCGAATCAAACCCACTAACTTTTTTTATGAGATTTACTAAAGCTGGAACCGCAGTGTTTGCAAACTTTGATGGAAGAAGTTCTTGTGGAGCAATGGCTGAGTTTGGAAGCATTATATGAGCCAACCCCCCACACTTATTCTTGGTGTCATACAAGCATATAGCCACGCATGATCCAACACTTGTAATCAACTCTATAGGCCCTTTTTCTGCTTTCATATCTGCCATGTCCACTCGAACTTCCTCCATTTTTGGGCTCATTT
>CAZXGX010000095.1:0-7827 GCA_964640475.1 uncultured Candidatus Bathyarchaeia archaeon | reverse complement strand
CCTTAGAAGTTGTTGTGTACAAGAGGCATCTCACCAACAACAAAGAGAACAAAAACAAACCAACATACAAAAAAAATTGAAAACAAATAACAGTGAAATCGATTTATTTCTTGATCTTTCTTTTTCTCTTTGAAACACTATGTGCAATAGACGATTTTTTAGTCAAAGGTGGAATTGATTTAATTGATTCTTTATTACCCAGCGCACTTAGAGGAACAACAAAATTCCAAACCCGATGATACTCCTCTTTTTCTGTGACAACAGTTACTTTTGTCATTAGTCATCTTTCCGATAAATTCATCATAAACTTATCATCATTAATAAAAATTATTAATCTCCAATTAACATTCAAAAAAACCATCAAAAGAGCGTCTAAAAACAAGTTTAAGTAGCGATGGATCACTGCGGTTTGACGCCCAGACTCCGCCTGAAATCTCCAAACCCTACACTCATACCCGCACCCCCTTGAGCGCATAACGTCCAAACTTAGGTTGCTCTCTCCCGAGCCTAGCCAGATTCGCCTGCTAAACAATGAAACAACTCTCCTACGAAAGCTGCCCATTGACCGCCAGCCCCAAAGGACGGATACTCAACGCTTCGGAAAGGGAAACTCAAACGGCCTTTGACGCCTCACCGAGGATGTCAGCCCGTCATATAGAGGATTTACGGAAGTAATGGACCCCTAACCCACCGCCTAAGACCCATCGCCGCAAACTAAAAAGAAGAAGGGACTTTAAAACTTTCCCAGTAAACAACCCTTATTGCTTCAGGCTAAGTCTTGATTCTAGTCGCCGCCTTCAAAGCTTTTGCAGCAACCCCAAGCTCCTTCAACATAACATCAATGTTGCCACTATTCTTCTGCACAATATTAATAAAAGCACTTCCAACAATTGCCGCATCAGCACCAGCATCAACAACCCTTTGCACATGCTCAGGCTGCGAAATCCCAAAACCAACAGCCAACGAAACCTTACCCGCCGTAAACGGCTGAACACGCTTAATCAACTGTATGGTTGAATCAGCGAGCTTGGATTCTGCTCCTGTTACACCAAAACGCGAAACCAAATACAAAAAGCCCGATGAAGCCTCAACAATACGCGTCAAACGCTCCTTCGAAGTAGATGGCGCCGCAAGAAAAATCGCATCCAACCCTTTTCCTTTCGCCGCTTGCCTATAATCGTCTGCTTCTTCAACTGGCAAATCAGGAACAATAAAACCATCAACACCATGCGCCTTAGCTGCACCCAAAAACCGATGCAAACCAAGCCGAAACACTGGATTAAAGTACGTCATAACAACCACAGGCACATCATGCATAGATTTAATTTCCTTAGCAATCTCAAGAACCTTCATCGGCGTTGTTCCAGCATTAAGCGCACGCAGACTTGCATCCTGAATAGTTGGACCATCAGCAATCGGATCAGAAAACGGCAAACCAAGCTCCAAAATATCCACACCACCCTCAAGTAGGGCATCAGCAATTTTCACAGTCAACTCTGGAGTCGGGTTCCCAGCGGTAATGTAGCCAATTAAGCATGCGTTACCTTGAGCCTTGTTCTTTTGAAAAACCTGTCTTATAGTGTTCATATTTTTACACCTATATAATCTGCAATCGTCTCCACATCTTTATCGCCTCTACCCGAAAGCGTAACAACAATAGATTGTGTCTGCTTCATTTTCGGAGCAAGCTTAACAGCGTAAGCTAACGCATGTGAGGATTCAAGCGCAGGCAAGATTCCTTCCTCTTTACATAACAGTAAAAACGCATCAACAGCTTCCTTGTCAGTTGCAAAAGAATATTCAGCCCGCTTAAGCGTCTTCAAAAAAGAATGCTCTGGACCTACACCTGGATAATCTAAACCTGCAGAAACACTTGTGGTATTACAAATTTGCCCATTAGCATCTTGTAGTATGTAAGTGTACATGCCATGAAACACGCCTTCATGACCAGCAGCAAGAGTAGCAGCATGCTTACCTGTCTCTAAACCTTCCCCTGCAGCCTCAACACCATACAGCTTAACCTCTGTATCATCCTCAAAAGGATAGAAAGTACCCATCGCGTTACTTCCACCACCGACACAAGCCACCAAAGCATCTGGCAATTTGCCTTCCTTCTTCAGAAACTGCATCTTAATCTCTTTACCAATGACACTTTGGAAGTCTCTAACCAGCATCGGATATGGATGAGGCCCCATCGTTGAACCAATCAAGTAGTAAGTTGTCTCAATGTTAGTTACCCAGTCACGAAAAGCCTCATTGATCGAATCCTTAAGCGTTTTCGAACCAGACTCCACCGGATGCACCTCAGCATTTAGAAGCTTCATACGAAAAACATTCAACTTTTGACGCTCACAATCTTCAGTACCCATGTAAACTTCAGCCTTCAAACCCAAAGCAGCACACGCAATCGCAGTAGCTACACCATGCTGACCCGCACCCGTCTCAGCAATAATTCGCGTTTTACCCATACGCTTAGCTAAAAGCGCCTGCCCAAGAGTATTATTGATCTTATGTGCTCCACCATGCGCAAGATCTTCACGTTTAAGATAAATTTTTGCTCCACCAAGTTTGCGTGTTAGATTCTCAGCAAAGTAAAGCGGAGTTGGCCTACCCACAAAGTCAGCTAAATAATAATCAAGCTGATTCTGAAATTCAGAATCCTTCTTTGCCTTTTCATACGCAGCTTCAAGCTCAGTAATTGCTTCCATCAAGATTTCTGGAACAAACCTGCCGCCATACTTTCCATATTTTCCATCAACAGGATAATTACTAATTTTCATGCGTTTACAAACTCCAAAACTTTTTCTGTAATATTTTTTGTTGACATAATACTTGAACCAATAAGGAAAGCTGAAGCGCCACATTCACTTAGAAACTTTACATCAGACGGCGTCTCAATTCCGCTTTCACTAATAATTGTTAAACCTTTAGCAGTATTCTTCTCAAGTATACTCTTTGTTACTTTTAAATCGATTTTTAGGGTTGCAAGATCCCGATTATTTATTCCAATCATATCCGCATTAGTTGTCACCGCAGAACTAAATTCTCCCTCAGTGTGCACTTCAAGCAAAACCTCAAGACCCTTCTCATGAGCCAAAGAAATCATACTATCAAGACTAGTTTTACCATAACCCCGATCAAAAAGAGTCTGAATAAGCAAAACCACATTAGCCCCAAGTTGCTCAGCAGTCTCAATTTGCACAGGATTAAGAATTATGTCTTTCATAAGAATCGGAAGCTTAACAGCCCTTCGAGCCTCAATTAACGCGTTTAAGGAACCATTAAAATGCTTAGGCTCAGTCAAAACAGAAAGCCCAGTTGCACCACCAATCGCCATTGCCAAAGCCACCTCACCCGCATCAATACTCTTTCTAATAATTCCTAAAGTCGGCGAAGCACCTTTAATCTCAGTAATAACTGGATTCTTTTTACATTCAAGAATAGCTCTCTTCAAGCTATAGTAAACACCAGTTTTCGGCATAAAAACCTGATAATAACCACTGTTAATGGTTTCTTTAGCATCCATAGCTAACGTGTCAAAGAAGTCACTCATACTTAGCTTCCAACTCCTCAATCTTCTGCAAACTGCCACCCGAAGCAGCAATCAGCGCCTTAAGCTTACCATAAGCTGCGCCACTATTGATAGACTCTCTAGCTACTTGTATAGCTTCTCGGAAGTCTTCAGCTTTTCCCCCTACAATCAAGCCAGCAGCACTATTAACCAGCACCAACTCAGCCTTCGCATCATCAACCTTGTTGCCCGAAAGAATTAAAAAGAGAGCTTCAACACTCTCATCAGCAGTCGACACTTGCAAGTCAGCAATTTCAGCCTTCTTTACACCAAAAAACTTTGGACCCACCTCAAATTCATGAACAACACTATCTCTTAAACGTGCAATAAGTGATTTACCCACAGTTGAAATCTCATCCAAACCATCCAAACCATGAACAACCATTGCTTCCCTACAACCAAGCTTACTCAAAGCATTAGCCAACAAACCCACCAGTTTAGGCTCATAAACACCAAGAAGCTGCGAATCAGCACAAGCAGGATTAGTCAAAGGCCCTAAAACATTAAAAACCGTGCGAACACCAATCTCTTTTCTTGTTTGAGCAGCAAACTTCATAGCGGGATGAAACACAGGAGCAAAAATAAAACCAATCCCAACTTTCTCAATAATTTCCTGAACCACATGTGGCTGCAAAGTAAGATTCAAACCCAACTTCTCTAAGACATCAGCACTGCCACTTTTGCTAGTAACAGCACGATTACCATGTTTAGCCACAGCAACACCTGCACCTGCAATAACGAAAGCCGCCACTGTACTTACGTTAAAAGTTTTTATTTTATCTCCACCTGTTCCGCAAGTATCCACAAGACGACTTTGCACTCTGGGATGAATCTGTAGACAATGCTCTCTCATCACAGTAGCAAACGCGATGAGTTCTTCAACTGATTCACCTTTCATTCGAAGAGCAGTTAAGAAAGCACCTGTTTGAGCACTTGACGCTTCACCAGTCATTATTTCCTTCATCGCCTGCGCGGACTCATCATAAGATAAATTGTGGCCGACCACAAGTTTCTGGATGTCTTCACGAATCACAGATTTTTACCCTCCAAGAAATTTTGGATAAGCAACTTGCCGTCTTGACACAGAATCGACTCAGGATGAAACTGAACACCATAAATCGGATACTTCACGTGGCGTACCCCCATGATTTCACCATCATCAACAGCTTCAGCAGTTATCTCAAGACAAGATGGAATCGAATCACGCTCACCCGCAAGAGAATGATACCGCGTTGCAGAAAACGGATTACAGACGCCAGCGAAAAGACCTTTCCCATCATGCTTTATACTGCAGGTTTTCCCATGCATAAGCTTCTTTGCATGAACAATCCTTCCACCATAAGCATTGATTATTCCTTGATGCCCAAGACAAACACCCAAAGTTGGAATATTCTGACTCATAGTTTGCAGGATCTTGGTGCAGACACCAAAATACTTTTCATCTTCAGGATTACCTGGACCCGGCGAAATCACAACACGATCAGGCCTAAGCCCAACAAGCCCCTGCAGACTAATCTGATCATTTCTATAAACAACGGTTTCCGCGCCAAGCTCACCAATATACTGCACCAAATTATAGACAAAAGAATCATAATTATCAATAACCAGAACCTTCAACTTAGTTACCTCCTGAAACCTGCAACGCCCGCATAAGCGCCTTAGCCTTATTTTCCGTTTCAACCCACTCACGCTCAGGAACCGAATCAGCAACAATCCCCGCACCAGCCTGAATATACGCCTGATTCCCGTTAGCACAAAGCGTACGAATCGTTATAGCAAAATCAGCATTACCATTATACGAGAAGTAACCAACTGCCCCAGCATAAGGCCCACGCTGAGACGCTTCAAGCTCATTGATTATTTCCATAGCACGCACTTTTGGCGCTCCAGAAACAGTACCTGCTGGAAAAACCGAACGCAACGCATCATAACTCTGCAAGTCATCTTTAAGCTCACCTACAACCTGAGAAACAATATGCTGCACATGACTGTACTGATGAACTTTCATAAACTCTGGAACACACACACTACCATACTTGGATATTTTACCCACATCGTTTCGTGCCAAATCCACAAGCATAACATGTTCAGCTCGCTCTTTGGGATCAGCAAGCAAACCGCTGGCTAAACGTTGATTTTCAACTTCAGTTTGCCCAATAGCCGTTGTACCTGCAATTGGAAAAGTCTCCACCATCCGATTATCAACACGCACAAGCATTTCTGGACTAGAACCAACAATTTGCCTCTCACCAGCCTTGTAATAATACATGTACGGCGAAGGATTGATGCTACGCAACGACTGATAGAACGGAAGCAGGTCACCTTTAATTTGAAATTGATAACGTTTAGACAAGACAACCTGGAAGATGTCGCCTAAAGTAACGTATTCTTTAGCTTTCTCAACTGCCTTTTCAAAACGTTCCTGTGAAATATTCACTTTAGGCTCAGCATACAATAAGGAAGCATTTTCGCTGGGCTGCTTGAGAAGTTTCTCAACTTCACCTAACCGATTTTCTTCTTGATAATAGTAAATCGCCTGCTGCCTTACATGGTCAAAGATGAAGCCGTCATCGTAAATGCCCATTTCAACATCTGGAAAATCTAAATCGCCGCCAACATTCTGCGGCAGTTTTTCCCAGTATCGAATTGCATCATAAGAAATATACCCCACTGCACCGCCGACAAACCGAAACTCCCTGTTTCTAACCGTTTTAGGTTTGAGGACTTCTTCAATTACGTTTAGTGGGTCTCGGGTTTTTTGTGTGGTGACTTCGCCTGTTTTTTCGTTGCGTACTGTGGCTTGCTGGTTTCTCGCTTGAATGGTGAATTCTGGGTCAAACCCGATGAAGGAGTACTGGACAAGTTTTTTGGGGCCTTCAATGGATTCTAAAAAGTAAGCGTTTTTGTATTTGTTTTGAAGCTTTGAAAAGATTTCGAAGGGTTGTTGGGTGTAGGAGGTTATTTTATAGTTTATGGGGTAAACTTGTTTTGTTGTCGTTATTGTTGTTGGTGTTTGTGAGCCAAAGACGATTCCTCATTTATTATTGCACCCTTATAGTTCAGAACCATACTGCAATGGCTTATTTAAGGCTTATTTGTACATAATTGTACACGAACTCTTGAGGGTACTATTCATCCAATCAAAATAATCCTTAGAACCATCAACAATAGGAACCGCAACTACTTCAGGAACCTCATAACTATGTAAAGCCCTGACACGCTCCGAAAGCGCCACAAACAAGTCAGACCGAGACTTCATAATCATCAAGTATTCCTCAGATGTATCAATTTTTCCAGACCACTGAAAAAAAGAAGAAACAGGCCCAACAATATTTACGCATGCAATAAGATGCTCCCTTAGAAGATCTTGCGCAATTTTCTCTGCTTCAACCTTGCTTGCGGTAGTAACATAAACCATAATGAAGCGATCCAAAGGTTTCTCCTTCAAAGAAGTTTAGTTGTTTTATGCATAAAAACTTACTTTTCTTATGCTACACATTTAAGACTCATTGAGAGAATAATATTGTCGAGGCGATTCATTCTTGAAAGAGGAACAACTTAAAGTTCTAAGATTTATGACCCAAGCCAGCAACCGCATGGATCTTAACATGTTTGCCCAAAGCATCAATTTAGAACCAAAACAAGTCATACAGAACATTCAAGAACTTGCCAAAGAAGGGTTCGTATGCAAAGTCAGCAACGGCTATGGCGTAACTGAAAAAGGTAAAAACGCATTAAAAGCATTTACACCCCTCGAAGAGAACATGAGCTTCCAGTTTTACACAAGAATCGGCTACCCAACAATATTTTCCGCACAAAACCTAGCAGACTTCTACAGACTAACAAGGCAAATTGAAGCAGAATCACTTGAATTTCACCTCTACCGCGGAGACTTCGAAAACTGGTTAAAAGAAGCTTACCAAAACCCAGAACTAGCAGAGAGTCTAAACAAACTAAAAGACGCCTACATTAAAGGAGAAGCATTAAGAAAAGAAATCCTAAAAGCAATCGACCAAAAATACAACCTCAAAGACCTACTCTAACCAGAAACATCAAAAGCACAACTTCCAGCAAAACCAGTACACCAACTCCATCAATAACTAAATTTTAAAAGTAAAACTCCCCTAAAAAACATCAAAGCTGAAACAACAAAACCGTAAGCTCTATATTACCCAGTGAAGCCATTTTCAAAAGAAAGCCATGCGGGTCCGTAGCTCAGTCAGGCTAGAGCATCGGACTCTTAATCCGAGGGTCGC
>CAZXGX010000094.1:0-7994 GCA_964640475.1 uncultured Candidatus Bathyarchaeia archaeon | reverse complement strand
GTTTGCTGAAGTCTTTTTAAGCAGTCAATGCATAATTGCCAAGGGGAAAACGCGTTTGGAACGTGCCAACGTAGTAAAAGAAGAATTAAACGATAAAGACACAAGGTTCCTAGCAGTATATGTGGAAGCAAAAAACAGTTGCTTAATCCTGCTTAGTGAAAAAGAGGACAAAATGGGCACGATTGCAGTAGCCGTTCCAAAATCAAACGAACTCTTAGGCACAGCATCTTCCTCAGTACTTATGGGGAACAAAAACGTTATTTCAGCCCGCATGTTCGCCGAGTACGTTGCTGCTAAAAAAGGTAAAATCGCAATGGTTTCTGTTTATCTTGAAAAGTATGATGAGATGCAAGCTCAAAAATTTTTCATGAATCTTTTAGAGAAGGTTACGCAGAGCGAAAGCAAAAAAGAACCCACTACCACATAACCTTAAAGAAGGTAATAGCCTGGAAAAATTATGATACGTAAACTTTGCGGCGACGAGTCCAACGTTATTCTGGAAATAGTTAATGATGCAGCCATTGCTTACAAAGGTGCTATTCCAGCTGACAGGTGGAAGGAACCGTACATGCCAACTGAGGAGCTCCAAGAGGAGATGGAGAACGGAGTGCAATTTTACGGGTTAACACAAAACAACACTGTCGTTGCTGTTATGGGAATTCAACCTGTCTCTAAAGAGGTCACCTTAATCAGACACGCCTATGTTCTCACCAGCCAGCAACGCAAGGGGCATGGAGAAAAACTTCTCAAATACCTCATGAATTTAGCTGAAACACCCATTGTTTTGGTGGGCACATGGAAAGCAGCGTTTTGGGCTATTGGCTTTTATGCGAAAAATGGTTTTGTAGAGGTTTCTGAAGAGGAAAAAAACAATCTCCTGCATAAATACTGGAATATACCTGAGCGGCAAGTTGAAACTTCAACGGTGCTAAAAATCCAAAAACAAGAAAAGAAAAAAACTAGTGTCCTAAAAGTTGACGCCCAAAATCCAGAGCCAGAAAAAATTCAGGTAGCAGCGAAATTTATCCGAGAAGGCGGGTTAGTGGCGTTTCCAACAGAGACCGTTTATGGGCTTGGTGCGGACGCATTTAACGGTAAAGCAGTTATGGCTCTTTTTGCAGCTAAGAGGAGGCCTTTGGATAATCCTCCGATCCTGCATATCGCTGAAATAAGCCAAGTTAGCCAGCTTGCAGGGGAGATTCCGAAATCTGCTGAAGCTTTAATGCGCAAGTTTTGGCCTGGACCATTAACCTTAGTTTTCAAACGTAAAGAATCGATTCCCAAGGAAACGGTAGCAGGATTAGATACAGTTGCGATAAGGATGCCTAAGCATAATGTTGCTTTGGCGTTGATCAAGCAGAGTGGAACGCCGATTGCTGCGCCAAGTGCAAACTTGTCTGGGAAACCTAGCCCAACTAGTGCTCAACATGTTTTTTATGATTTGAACGGTAGAATCGACGCTATTCTTGATGCTGGATCTACAAAAATTGGTGTTGAATCAACTGTTTTAGATTTAAGTGTTGATCCGCCTATGCTTTTGCGTCCAGGAGGAACCCCGTTTGAAGCGATTAGGCAAGTGTTGCCTGAGGTAAAGTTGCATCCGTTTGTTTGTGCTCAAGAAGAAGTAGCCTTTGGGCAAGCGCGGTCGCCTGGAATGATGCATAAGCATTACGCCCCTAACGCTGAGGTACATTTAGTTGAGGGAGACGTTGCATCAGTAATAGCCAAAATCAAGGAACTCATAGAGCAGCACAAGCTTGAAGGCAAAAAAGTGGCTGTTTTAGCTACAGATGAAACAATAAAAGAATACACTGCAGATAAAGTTGTGACGATGGGAACCCGTTTTAATCTGGAATCAATCGCAAGGAACCTGTTTAGAGAGCTCAGAGATTTTGACAGCATGGATGTTGATGTTATTTTAGCTGAAGGGGTTCCTTTGGAAGGCTTAGGTCTAGCAGTAATGAATCGGCTGCGTAAAGCTTCAGGTTATCACATAATAAAAGCAAACTAAAGGATTGCAGAAGACTGGAAAGATAGTAATGCATTTATTAGTCTGCAATAGTTCTGGGAAAAATTTATATCTCCTTATTTGATTGTTCCGTTTACTAATCTAAAATCAGTATAAAGTATACTTGGTGAAAATTATGTCAACACAAGGTGGACAAGTTCCAGTTCTAGTATTAAAAGAAGGCACCGGAAGACAAACTGGGCGCGAAGCGCAAAAAAACAACATTATGGCCGCCAAAATAGTGGCTGAAACAGTGAAAACTACACTCGGACCATGCGGCATGGACAAAATGCTTGTCACAAGCATGGGTGACGTCGCAATCACAAACGACGGCGCAACCATAATGAAAGAACTTGACGTTCAGCATCCAGCAGCAAAAATGCTTGTTGAAGTAGCAAAAGCACAAGACAACGAGGTCGGCGACGGAACAACAACCGCAGTCGTTCTCGCAGGAGAATTGCTTGCTAAATCAGAAAGCTTACTTGACCGAAATGTGCACCCAATCGTTATCATTGAAGGATACAAGAAGGCAAGCGAGAAAGCCCAAGAAATCTTGGACAGCATTGCAATGCCAGTAGCTTTTGATGATGATGCAACACTTAAGCAAATAGCAATGACATCACTAAACAGCAAAGGTATCAACATTGCTCAAGATCACTTCACAAAAGTTATCGTTGGTGCTGTAAAACAGGTTTCTGAAAAAATCGATGGCAAATACAAAGCTGACCTTGACTTGATTAAAGTTGTCAAGAAACATGGTAAAAGCTTAGATGAAACAGAACTTGTCAAAGGTATGGTTCTTGATAAAGAAATTGCAAGTTCACAAATGCCAAAAATCGTTGATGACGCAAAAATTGCTCTGCTAAATGCAAAGTTAGAGATTGAAAAAACAGAGTATGACGCTAAAATTAACATTGAAAGCCCAGATCAAATGCAGATGTTCTTAGATGAAGAAGAAAACATGTTAAAGGAAATGGTTGCTTCAGTTAAGAAGTCAGGCGCTAACGTTGTTTTCTGTGAAAAAGGAATCGACGACATGGCACTGCACTTCCTTGGCAAAGCAGGCATTATTGCAGTTAAAAGCATAAGCAGCAGCGACATGGAAAAATTATCCAAAGCAACAGGCGCTGTGATTGTTGCAAGCATCAAAGACCTAAAAGCAGATGCACTTGGCAAAGCTAAACGTGTTGAAGAAGTTAAAATCGGTGACGATAAACTTCTATACATCCGTGACTGCAAGAACCCCAAAGCCGTAACCATTGTTATTCGAGGCGCATCCAACAATGTCATAGACGAAGCAGAACGCTCATTACACGACGGCTTATGTGTTGTTCGTAACGTAATTGAAGACGGCAAAATCGTTGCAGGCGGCGGTGCACCAGAAGCAGAACTTGCAAAAGGATTACGTGCTTATGCAGTGAAAGTTGGCGGACGCGAACAATTAGCAGTTGAAGCTTTTGCTGAAGCAGTTGAAGCAATACCCTTAACACTTGCTGAAAACGCAGGCTTAGACCCAATAGATATCATGGTTGCATTACGTTCTGAACATGAGAAGAAAGACAGCAAATACATGGGCATAGACGTCAACACAGGCAAAATCGTCAACATGTGCAACAAAATGATTATTGAACCACTCCGTGTTAAACAGCAAGTAATTAAATCCGCAACAGAAGCCACTAACATGATACTGAAAATTGATGATTTAATCAGCATCAAAGGCACTGGCGGCGGTAAAATGCCTCAAATGCCTCCTGGAATGGGCGGAATGGGAGGTATGGGTGGCATGGGTGGTATGGGCGGAATGCCCTACTAAAATAAACCTTCTTTTTCCTTTTCTTAATTTTTTTAAAAAAATGTTAGCGATTATTTGTTTCTTGAGAATCTGATTAGCCTTCTACTGCCAGAAGGCATATTGTTGGTTTGGCTTACGGTGAATCCTTTTACTTGTTGTTCTTGACCTTTTGGGGTCATGTAGATTCTACCGTCAAAAGTTCTGTCGATTAAGCCGCTTTTTTCCATGATGGTTAGGATTTCTTTAAAGTCTATTTTTGCTTCTTTTACGTCTGCGGCTGTGTTTGGGTCGAAGGCGTTTCTTTCTTTTAAAGCTGTTTCTATTTTAAAACGTGTACTTATGATGATTCCTTCATCGTATATCAGGCTCATTTTCCCCCATTTTTTTCCACCCTTAATTTTGGGTAGTCCTGTCTTTCCAATAGCTCCTTAATTAATAAGTCTTGCGATTTCAGATTCAGATTCTAACATAATAACAACAAAATCACAAATATATATTCATCCAAAAACAAATTAAACCTTAAAAGCACAATAACAAATGACCGAGAGAACACTATGAAGCACGCAAAAATAACCGCGTTCGATTGCCCAGACGCATGGTTCAAAGCACTAGCCACCATATGGAGAGAAGGCGACATTTTCCCAGTAGGTTTTGGCTCAGAAGAAACCGAAACCAAAAAACTCAACCTCACCATCGAAATCACACATCCAGAAAGCAGACCACTTGTAAGCGAAAAAGCCCCATGCGACTTTAAGTACGTTCAAGGCTACGCGTTAGAATATTTATGGTGCGGAGAAAAACAAGATGAAACATACACCTATGGCAGTCGACTAAATCACCCCGTTAACCAAGTTGACGAAGCCATAAAGCGGTATGTAGAAGAACAAAGAGACCGCCAAGTCACAATGGTCATTAGGCTTCCAACAGACATAAAAAAGTTTGATGAAAACAACAAAAAAAGCGAACCCCCCTGCCTAAGCCTGATAGACACCGAAATTCTCGACGGCCAAATGCACCTAACATGCTATTTCCGAAGCTGGGATGCATATGGAGGTTTACCCGCCAACATCGCGGGATTACAACTGTTCAATGAAGCCTTCGTTAACGAAATTAACGAACAAGGAAACCTTTCACTAAAAACTGGCAAGCTGATTTTCCATTCTAAAAACTGCCACATTTACAAGCGCCAATACAAACTAGTCCAGGACCTTTTAGAACCAAAAGACAGCACAAAGAGCACACGTCTAGCCAAATCGATTAAGGATTCAGAAAAAGAAGCCTAAACCCGAGATTAACTCTTAAGAGTAAGTTATCATTGCATTATTTGAGGCAGAACTGTTGGGTCACACCTTGGCTAGTTGGAAAACGCTTGAAGACCTTCTTATAACTGTTAAAAAAGAGGGCGTAGAGGTTCCAGCAAGCGTTGTTGATGACCTAAGAGCAGCTAAATCCATGATTATGCTTGCCTGCGTCGAAGACAGAAGCGGGGATGCAGTTCAGAAGGCTGAAGAGTTAACTGCAAATGTTGAAGCTTTTTTAATTACTGAAGCTCAAAAAGTATTTTCTCCAGAAACGGTCAATGACTGGCTTAAACGGCTCGAGGAAGCAAATTGCCAAGTCTGCGAAGAAGCTGCATTTAATGAGAAATTTATTATTGGTGTACCAAGGGATCAAAAATGGATTCGAATGGAGCCAACAGAGGCTTTTTCAGCTGATCAATTAGAAAATCTTGCCAGTCAAGCCCATTTATCAGCAAAGAGACAGATTGATGGAAAGTTGGTGATTTGTGGTAATTCTGAGGATTTGAGGGCTTTCATAAAACTTATAACCGTAAAAAAATCAGAAGCTACCTCTTAAGCGGTTTAATCTGCTTTGGTTTAGTTTTTATTGTTTTACTGTCAGTTTCAGTTAAAGCTTATTAAATTGGGATTCTATCAAACGTGTTAAGCAGATTAGACTTGAGAGGCAAAATTGTGCCATTCGTTTATCGTAGAAAAAGTTTCGTAGGAGATTTTGTTAATTGATTTTGTTAATGACTACTGCGCCGCCTTCAAATGCTCCATGGTTTCATGGAAAAAGGTTGCCGCCGCTTGGGCTCATGTATGTTGCAGGTGCTCTTGAGAAAGCGGGTTTTCCAGTTCAGATGCTTGATAATTACCTTATGAATCAATCCATTGAGGAAGTGCAGCAGTTAGCGCTTAAGCTTCAACCCGAGATTGTTGGCATAACCTGTGGAAGCGCCACATACAAGAAATGCGTAGAAACCTCTAAAGCAATAAAACAGGTTTTACCCAACACAAAAATTGTTGTCGGCGGATGGCACGCATCCTACATGCCTGAAAGCCTACTTGAAAATCCAGAGATTGATTATGCAGTTATGGGTGAAGGCGAAAAAGCCATTGTTGACCTTGCAGGCTGCATAATGAAAAGCGACAAAGTAGGTGCGGCAAGCGTTGCAGGTGTAGCATGTAGCTTTAATGGGCAAATAGTGAAGAACGCGCCTAAATTTCTCAGTAACATGGATGAAATCCCGTTCCCTGCAAGACATTTGTTGCCTCTTGAAAAATATGACCGCACTATCGAGTTTCTTAAAGCAAAACCAGCTGATGTCATGAGTATCTCGCGTGGATGCACTTTCAACTGTGGTTTTTGTGAAACCAAAAAACTTTGGGGAAACATTTGTCGCGCGTTTAGTCCACAGAGAATTATGGATGAAGTTAACGACTTAGTTGCAAGATATGGCACTAAGGGCATCTATTTTATCAACGACAATTTCACGATGAGAAAGAAGGAAACAATGGATTTCTGCGATTTGATGATTAAGAGTAAACTGGATCTTGAATGGGTCTGCGATACTAGAGTTGACCTCTTAAGTGAGGAGCTTTTAGAGAAAATGGCTTCTGCAGGATGCAAAACCATCTGGTTCGGCGTAGAATCTGG
The DNA here is from genome assembly GCA_964640475.1 of uncultured Candidatus Bathyarchaeia archaeon. GTDB lineage: Archaea > Thermoproteota > Bathyarchaeia > Bathyarchaeales > Bathycorpusculaceae > Bathycorpusculum. The sequence goes on along the minus strand of CAZXGX010000094.1, from coordinate 1,254 downwards.
TTCAGCTAGGATTTTGCAGCGGATTAATAGGCATATTACGCTTGAGCAGACAGAAAGCGCGTTTAAGCTTTGCAGAAAGAAAGGTATCCAAGTTGCCTGCTCATTTATGCTAGGTATGCCTGGAGAAACTAAAGAGGACCTTCAAGCCTCATACAATTTTGCTGAGAAGCTTGATCCAGACTGGTGCCAATTCAACGTTTTCATAGCTTACCCAGACAGCCCAATGTATCGTGAAATGATTGAAAAGAAAATCTACACGCAGCTAGACGACTTCTTAATTAGCCTAAAAACAGACGAGTTCGACTACAACGGGTTGATGGCTATTCAGAAAAGGTTCTTCAGAGACTTCCATCGTGCACCAAAACGCATAGCCAAACGAATTAAACGAGAAGGCGTTTTGAACTTTGCCAAGAGAAGGCTAAATCCAAGCTCCGTTGACAGCGCCGGCATGGCGTAGGAGAGGGACATGCAGAAGCGAAGGTTTGGTAAAACAGGCCTTCAAGTTTCCATTGTTGGCTTTGGCGGAACATGGATTGCTGAAGTAGACAAGCCCATGGCGGTTAATGTTGTTCGTAGAGCGTTTGATTTAGGTATTAATTATTTTGATACTGCAAAGTGGGATGGGGACAGCGAAGAAAAAATCGGTGAAGCTCTAAAAGACGTTAGAGACAAGTGTGTTATTGCTACTAAAACTGGTTCAAGAACTAAGCGTGAATCGCTTGAGGATTTCAAATGTAGCTTAAAGCTTTTGCAGACTGATAGGTTAGATATTATTCAGTTGCACGGCATTGATGATGAGAGGACTCTTGCAAAGGCTATGGGTCCAGATGGTGTTCTGCAAACTTGTAAAGAGGCTCAAAGAGAGGGCTTAGTTGATTTTATCGGCATTACTGGGCATAGAGCGAATATTTTGGTGAAGGCGATTAAGACAGGTGAATTTGATACAGTGTTGGTGCCTCTTAACGTTATTACAAGGCAAGCAACCGAGGAGCTGTTGCCAACTGCAAAGGAGCTTGGTGTTGGTGTTGTTGCAATGAAGCCTCTTTCAGCTAAGACCTCAAACCTTGTTACCTGCCTTTATAATCCGTCGCTTTCACTGGTTTCAGAAGAGCTTGAGCTTAAAGCATTTCTTGGCGGAAGTAAAGAGGAGATGGTTTCTAGCGCTCTTAGGTATGTTCTTTCTCAGGATGTTTCAGTTACTATTCCAGGGCTGCGATCTATTTCGGAGGTTGAGACAGCTGCTAAAGCTGGCGA
>CAZXGX010000093.1:0-8013 GCA_964640475.1 uncultured Candidatus Bathyarchaeia archaeon | reverse complement strand
GAAAAATTATTGTTTGTTTGCGCAGTATTGTTGATGGTTTGAGAAAGAAATGCCTAAACCCAAAAAAACATCAAAGCAGACTACTTTGGATAATCTGCCAAACGCTCCAGTAAAGGACGCAATTGAAATCATTAAAAGCACTCAAGAAGAGATAACGATAACTCAAATGAGTACTTCAATTGAAGAGGAAGAAATGACGCTTAAAGTCACATTCAAACTTCCAAGTAAAACAGTGTTTTCAAAAGTAAAAGCAAACCTCTGTTTTGATAGAGAACAAATCAACTCAATTATAATCAAAGTATTGCAGGGTCCCCTAGCAACGGAAGAGTCTGAATTTACTACTATTCTTGACATGAAAGGCATAGCAGCTGGAACGCATACGATAACAACTGAACTCTATGGGTTGTGGACTGAAGACGAGAAGCTCTGCAGAACAATCAAGCAATTGGACTTCAAGTATGTCCCTCAAAGACGCCAAGATAGACTTGTAAGAATTCCGAGCATAAAAAGTGTAGCAGGAACTGATGTAGCAGTTGTTTCACATTCTGAGAAAGAGCTTTACAGAGAGATTGAAAAAACAATAAAGAAAGAGCAGACTAGCAAACGCGATGAGCGGTAAAAACTTTTTTGCAGTTTTCTAGTTGCTAACGTTTTTGTCCTTTAGCGGGGAGTTGTGATGTCATTTGTTTCTTTTTTGCTTCTTTCTCCCGCTTCGCCTTCTTTTCCTGTTCAAGGCGGGTGTTGATGTTTTTCCTTTTCATAGTGCCCATATTGCCACCTCAGATAGTAATAAAAAGACGCCGCATACTCTAAAAATGTTGCCCTTTTTAAGCATAAAAACAGAAAGAAACTTGGCTTTTCAGCTTTATTTTTTAACATAAACGACAAGAGTTCTAGGATATCATTTAGAAAGCCTTATCAAAAATGAAAATCATGTTCTGTTTGGGTTCTGGAACGTGACGACTAAGACTCTGCTCTGCGGATGCGTTTATGAAGAAAACGAGTGGATGCTCGTTAGAATAAAAGAGTGTGAACGCCATCATAAGGAGCGGCATAAGAAGGTAGTATATAGACCAAAGGCTGAATGCAACCGAAACGATACTAGAGGCGAATAGAGCTTAATTACTGGCTTGTTGAGATTCATTCTTGCTGTTATATAACTCAGACAATTTTAGAATTGCTTCTTTGTAAACTGCTATACTATCTAGATATTCGGCGATGTCTATGTGTTCATCGATTGTATGGTCAAGATGTGAGTCTCCAGGTCCATAGGTGACGATTGGCAAGCTCATTGCTTTACCTAAAATGTTCATGTCACCTGTGCCAGTTTTACGTAGCAATGTTGCAGGTTTGTTTAAGACTTTGCGAACTGAAGAAGACAACACATGCACTAATGGCGAGGCTTTACTTACTTCAAAAGGTTCAACTGTGTCTAACACGGTTGCTTTGATGTTTACTTTTGGATTAGCCGCTTGATAGTTGCCAATTATCTTCATCATTTTTTCATAAACTTGTGCTGTTGTAAACTGAATAGGAACCCTAACGTCTAGGTTCATTTCCGCCTCAAAAGGAATAACAGAGTTTCCTCGTCCCCCAACCATTTTAATTAAACAAACGGTAATAGAGGTGAAAGGTGTTTCTTGCGGATCAATCGAGGGGAAAGAGCAAGCGGCTTTAATTTGTTCCCAAAGCCCATATGCCTTGTCTAACGCGTTATCAAACAGCCAGGGAGTTGAAGAGTGACCAGTATCAGTTTTACAGATTATTTTTAGTTGAATTTGACCTTTATACCCAACAGTTATGTTTTCAGCCCCACTTGGTTCGCCGAAAATAGCATAATCTGCTTTGATGCCCTGCGTGATAAGGTGCCTAACACCTTTGCTTGTAGCTTCTTCTTCCACTACGCTGGCAACAAGAATTTTACCTTTAAACCCTGGTTCTTTAGAGGCAGCTAGCGCAGCCATAACCATCGCAGCAAGAGGACCCTTAGCATCAACTGCGCCTCGAGCGAAAATTTTACCTTCTTCAACACGAAGCGGCATGTGCCCAGCAACGGTATCCATGTGACCACAAAGCAGAATTACAGGTTCACCTTCGCCGACAACACCGATAACGTTGCCTATTGCGTCTATACCAACTTCAAAACCCATCCGCTTCATTTCAGTGGCTAAGAAGTTAGCTATGTCCTGCTCTTTGCCTGAGGGGCTGTAGATACCTAGAAGGTTAGTTAGAAACCGTACTGCTTGCTCGTTCATTTTCTTCTTCTCCTAAAGCTTCATCTAAAGTTGTAATAACACGATCAATTTGTTCTTTAGTAATTACCAATGGCGGCAATAAACGAATTACAGTTCTGCCAGCGTCAATAACTAGAACACCTTTGTTAAGCATTTTCAATATTACGCCGTAAACGTCATAGCGTAACTCCATGCCAAGCATTAAACCTAAACCGCGAACTTCCTTGACGATTTTATGCTTAGCCATCAAACCTTCCAGCTTAGCCTTGAAATATTTGCCATTAACCAATGCTTTATCCGCAAGTTTCTCTTCCACAAGTGCATCAATAGCAGCGATTCCAGCAGCACAAACTAGTGGGCTTCCACTGAAAGTAGTTGAGTGTTCACCAACCTTGAAAACCGACATGATACTTTCTTTTGCTACTGTTATGCCTATAGGTAAGCCTCCAGCGAAAGGTTTAGCAAGGCACAGGATGTCGGGAGTAACGTTCCAGTTCTGGCAACCGAAGAGCTTTCCTGTGCGTCCAAAACCGGTTTGTACTTCATCAAAGATTAAGAGAATACCTTTTTGGTTGCAGATTTCACGTACTTGTTGCAGGTAACCATCAGAAGGAACGCGGATGCCTCCTTCTCCACGGATTGGCTCCATGATAACCGCAGCGGTTCGCTCTGTTATAGCTTCACGAAGTTTGTCAATATTATCTGCGGGGACATGTTTTATTTCGGGGATAAGTGGCATGAATGGGTCTCGGTATTTTTTATCCCAAGTTAGGGATAATGCACCCATTGTTTTACCATGATAAGCACCCATCAAGGCGACAATTTCTGGTTTGCCTGTTGCTTTACGAGCTAGTTTTATTGCACATTCGATAGTTTCTGCGCCACTATTTGAGAGGAATGCCTTATCAAGACCTTTAGGGGTGATTTTGACCAGCTTCTCTATGAATTCTGCTCGTTTATCATTGTAGTAGCAACTGTGACAGGTTATGAGTTGTTCAGCCTGAACCTTTATGGCTTCAACTACTTTTGGGTGACAGTGACCTAATGCACCTACTCCGTAGCTGCTTGCGCAATCAAGGTATTCTTTACCATTAATATCCCATAGAAGTGCGCCCTTGCCTCGTGAAATCACGACTGGTTTTTTAGAGAAAACATTCGCTAAGTAGCGAGTTTCAATATCCATTACTTCTTTTTCATTCACTAGTTATCACTGTACCAACCTGATGATTAAGAACTGAAGTTATGGGTTGTTTAGCTTTGCCTGAAGTAACAAGAACCTCTTTCACACCTTGATTGAGCGCTTCTAATCCAGCGTGAACTTTAGTGCTCATGCCGCCTCCGATTTTAGAGAGAACTTCCTTAACTTCGGTTGCAGCAATTTTTGGAACCCGTTCACCTTTAAGAATTAAGCCTTCAACGTCAGTTAGCATGATAAGTTTGTCAGCTTTTAAGGCGCCTGCAACTATAGCTGCGGTTCGGTCGCCATCAACGTTTAATGGCTCAAAGTCTTGGCTTAACGCTATCGGAGTAACTATTGGCACGTAGCCCTTCTCAAGCAGCAGATTTAAGAGGTCTGTGTTAACTTGAGTAATTTTGCCTGTATATCCACCATCAATAACTTTTTTACGCCCACGCTCGTCCACTATAATTAGTCTGGTTTTACGTTCAGCTTTTAGAATTGCTGCGTCTAGTCCGCTTAAGCCGACTGCTTGTATACCTTGGCTTTGCAGGGCTAAAACGATTTGTTTGTTCATTTTGCCCGCCATAACCATTGTATAGATTTCAATAGTTTCTTTGTCAGTGTAGCGACTGCGGAATCCCTCGGGTGACATAATAAATCTTTGTTCCTTGCCTAGTTTTGAAGCAATTTCAGTGACTTCTACCCCGCCACCGTGAACCAAGACAACTTTATGTTGTTTAACGATCTCTTTTAGGTCGCTGACTAGGTCAGTTGATGCTCCTTCTTTTAGGATACTTCCACCCATCTTGATAACGAGTAACATAACTATCACATCGGGTGGAACCCAGTGCTCTTAAGGCCTGTGGTTTCATCTATACCCATGACTAAGTTGAGGCATTGAACACCTTGACCAGCAGCGCCTTTAACCATATTGTCGAGGGCTGAGAACATTATGAGACGGTTTGCATGCTCGTCAATTTCGAAGCCGACATCACAGTAATTTGTGCCCATGGTGATTTTTGGATCAGGCAACTGGTATGGTCCCTTGAGGTATTTTACCAAACGAATGAAGGGTTCTGTGCCGTACATGCCGCGAAGGGCACGCCAGAGATCTTTATTCTCTAATTTTTGTTTTGGAAAAGCATGAATTGTAGCAAGAATACCACGAACCATGTTAACCGCATGAGGAGTGAAAGAGATTTTTAGAGATTCATTTGCTAATGAAGCCAGTTCTTGTTCAATTTCGGCAATGTGACGGTGCCCAACCACCTTGTAGGGGCGTACACCACTGAACCGCTCAGGATGATGCGAAGCCAAGTTTGGTTTGCTGCCGCCTCCGGAAGAACCAACCTTTAGATCTACTACGATTTTGTCTTTGTCAACAAGCCCAGCCTTCACTATAGGTGCTAAACCTAAAATGGCAGCTGTAGCCTCGCAACCCGGACACGCTACAAGATTAGCTTTCTTTATTTCTTCACGGTGAAGCTCTGGCAGACCATATGCCGCTTCTTTTAACATTTCTGGATGAGCATGCGTCCAACCGTAGTATGTTTCATAGTCAGCTGGGTTTTTAAGGCGGAAATCAGCACTCATATCGATGACTTTTAGGCCTGCCTCTAACAGTTTCGGGACAAGGTTTACTGAGCCACCGTGTGGAGTAGCTGTGAAGACTAAATCACAGTTTTTCTGAAGTTCAGTCATGTCTTGGGGAACAAATTTTAGTTGAGTTAGTCCTCTAAGGTTTGGATGCAAGTTGAAGATGAATTCGCCTGCGCTTTGACGTGAAGTAACCATTGTTACTTCTGCTTGTGGGTGCAAAAGAAGCAAACGTAGGAGTTCACTACCAACGTATCCTGTACCGCCGATTATTCCAATTCGCATTTTTTTCTCCTCTCTATTGTTATTTTAATCGATTAGGCTTTGGACTCCCTTTAAGAGGGGAATTGCCACGTTTAAGCCTGTTACTAGTCTAGTGTTTTCCCAGAATTCAGGGCAAGAATTCGCCTCATGAAACACTAAGTCTTTTTTATTGCACTCTATACTTTGTTCAATTATACTTTTTACTTTCTGATAAGAATCTGAACTGGCATACGTATTGAATGTTTGCTCCAGTTTAACATTCCACGCTGAGAAATCGGTTAATCGTGTCTCATCAGCCTTAACTTTCTGTACCGCAATATATGCTTGAGCAGCTTTGTCTAGTTCAGATTTAAGATAATCATCATCTACTTGCTTGTTCTCTTTAACAGCAACCATGGCATCTAAAGCAAAAATCCAAGCATCACTACCTTTACCTAATGTGTTGCCACATTCAATGGCTAAATCTGTCACATAATTGGGCAGTTTAGCTTCGAAAACTAGGTTGCCAAGAAAAGTGTTAGTGCGAAAATCTTTGAAACCTGCTCTTGCAAGAGCTTTATTATGGCATACTGCTTGTTTTCCTTTCTCCTTTGAAACCACTATACGCAAGTCATAGAACCATTTCTGCACTAGTTCCTGCGCAACTACACCAATGGGATTAATTATTGTAGGTTTTGTTTCCTGAATGTTTGCGATAAGTTCGTCACGGTTCTTAGAGAGCATAATCATTTTACCATGAGTTCCAGCATCAGCCTTAATCACGATACCTTCGTCTAAAGGAATTTCTTGCTGGAACAGGTCAGCAATATCTTTCTCGTTATGGATTTCTTTGCCATTCTTCATAAAGTCTGAAGCGTCGCAGGGCACAAATACTGTTTTAGGAATAGGTAATCCCGCTTTCCAAAGATTAAGCAATGTGCGCAGTTTACTGTAACAGGTGAATTCAACTTGTGAGGTGTTTAGTGTTTTCTTTCCCAACATTTCCATAATGTAGGATGCTTGGAGGCGGCGGTTTTTACTTTGCGCACGATTTAGTACAGCTGCAGTTTCGTTGAATGTTTGTGTGTAGTCTTTGCCTTTTGTTTTTGCACTAAAACCGTCTTTTGAAATAGCTAAAGCAATTTTTCGGAACGGAATAAACTTGAGGTCTATACCAAGTTCTTGAGCGGTTTTCTTAATTCCAGCTTCGTCATTTTCAGATCGCTCGTAAAGAAGGGCAATGCTCATCGCTTGGTCTCCTTTATATTAAAAAATTTTTAAAAATTGAGGGTTCTCTTCAATAAAGAGGTGCATAGTGGATACTGTTTATTCGCCCCAATCTTCGCCTTCAATGGTTAACTCTTGGAGGTCTACACAGCCACCTTTAACTTGTTTAACTTCAAGTTCAAGTCCACAACCAGGGCAACTGACTATTTCTCCAGTTTCTGTGTTTGATGGAACATCAAGTTCTGCATCACAGTCGGGGCATTTTGCTTTGGCTATACTGTTCACCTCTCCAAGGTTAGGGTTTATGGGTTTAATCATTTTTTTATTGCTCTTTTATTTTATTGGAAATGACTTTTTTAATAAATATGGGTAACTTTTAAACATTGTGACTAATTTGTTACATGTTAGACAGCAAATGTTCTATTTAGCACAAAAAACCATGACGAAAAACATGAAAAAATAGGGAAAGGCGGCAATAGCAACCTCTGAAAGAACGAAAAACGCACTTTCCAGCAGGCAATAGTGCCGAAATCGTTAAATTTCAACTCATAGTCTAAATGTGCAGGTACCAAAGTTGGACGAAGTAGACAAAAAAATTATAAAAATACTCAAAGACGACGGCAGAGCAGGCTACGCTGAAATAGGAAAACAAGTTGGCTTATCAGAAGGCGCGGTCCGCAAAAGAATCAAAATTCTAACCGATGAAAAACGCGTAATCCGTAAATTCACAGTCAAAGTAGGCGTCACTGAAGGCGCAGAAGCTATAACACTACTTGCAACAAACCCAGCATACCCAACACAAGAGGTTTCAAAACGCATTCAACAAATTCCAAACGTTGAAACAATCTACGAAGTAACCGGAGAATACGACATAGTCGCAGTAATCGGCGGCATAAACGTTGAAGAAGTAAACGAATGCATAGAAAAAATCCGTCATGTCGAAGGCATAATGAAAACCAACACCATGATAGTCCTACGCAGCTGGTAAACTTCAAACTTTAACACATGTAACCTTTATACCGTTTCGTTTAAGCAAAGCAGCAGTAACGCCGTCCCCAGCAATAAACTTCGTTTTAAATGAACCATCAAAAATGCTTCCACACCCACAAGAAGGACTTTTCTCTGTAAGAAAAGCTTCCTTTGCCCCAACAGTTTGTGCAATTCGCAAAACCTCATCAGCACCTTTCAGGAAATGGGAAGTAACATCGACACCATCCATATTCAAAACCTTCGCTTTGCCATCTAAAACGTCTGAACCGTCCCCACCTTGAATCTCAGCGGGCACACGAGGAACAGGTAAACCACCTAAAACCTCAGGGCAGACTGGAAACAAATCTTTTAAGGCAAACTCTTCGAATAATTGCAGATTCAGGCAATTTTTAGCTTCAAAGTTGCAGTTTACTCCAATTAGGCAGGCGCTAACGAGCTTCATATTCTAATAGAATGCTTATTGTTTCATTTAACTGCTATCTTAATGCTCTGCTTGTGTACAACTTGCACAACCAATAATCAAAAGTTTTAGCCAACAGAACA
>CAZXGX010000092.1:0-8154 GCA_964640475.1 uncultured Candidatus Bathyarchaeia archaeon | reverse complement strand
TAGTGTCCGCCGCAACTGCAACCGTCGTGACCTATACTGTGACCAGTATCTTCACCAGTGTCGCTTATGTACATTTCAGGTTCTTCTTCAAACGCTGTTTTACATCCTGGCGCGCAGAAATAGTATGTTTTTCCTTTATAGACACTCGTCCATTTTGCAGTTTTCTCGTTAACTTCCATACCACATACTAAGTCTTTAACCATAATTTTTTCACCACCATATAATACGTTACCGAGTAACTTAGAGTTTTGGTTTAAAGCGTCTAAGCAACGAAGCGTTTGTAACTACAGTAACAGAACTACTCGCCATGGCCGCTGCTGCATACACTGGATCAAATAGCACATGCAGTATAGGGTAGAAGACTCCTGCTGCCAACGGAATTAGGATAATGTTGTAAAAGAATGCCCAGAATAGGTTCTGTTTAATTTTACGCATTGTAGCTTGGCTTAACTGTATTCCGACCACAACATCGCGCAAGTCATTTTTTATTAGCACGATATCACCTGTCTCCAATGCGACATCTGTACCACTGCCAACAGCTATGCCGATGTTAGCCTGTGCTAAAGCTGGAGCATCGTTAATTCCATCACCAACCATCGCAACGACTTTACCTTCAGACTGCAGTTTTTTAATTTCATTAGCTTTTTCGTCTGGCAAGACCTCAGATAGAACCCGGTTTACACCAACTTGCTTAGCGATGGCTTGTGCTGTTCTTTGGTTATCACCTGTTAACATGATAACCTCTAATCCCATCGCCTGAAGCGACTTAACAGCCTCAGTTGAATGCTCCTTTAGTGTATCAGCAACCGCAATTAAACCTGCAAGCTTATTGTCAACTGCCATGAGCATAGCTGTTTTTCCGTTTTCTTCAAGAGCAGTCATCTTTTCCCCAAGTAGGCTAATGTCGACACTGTTGGTTTCCATTAACTTTCGGTTACCCAGCAAAATCCTTGAATTGTTAAACTTGACTTCTACACCCTGCCCAGGAATAGCTTCAAAGGATTCAGGATCTTCAACTATTATTCCCTGCTGAGTGGCTCTTCGCACAATTGCCTCACCTAAAGGATGCTCGGAATTTTTTTCGGCAACAGCAGCGAACTGCAACAACTGCCCTTCAGGAATGATTGACACTACATCAGTGACTTCTGGTTCACCTTTAGTAAGAGTCCCTGTTTTATCAAAGACAATTGCTTGAAGTTTATGCGCAGTTTCTAAAGCTTCCCCGCTTTTAATTAGAATACCGTTTTCTGCACCTTTTCCTACACCAACCATTATAGCTGTCGGAGTAGCCAATCCAAGGGCACAAGGACACGCAACAATTAATACAGCTATAAAAACTGTAAGTGAAAAGATCAGATCTGCACCAACTACAAAAAACCAAATTAATGCTGAAAGTGTCGCTGTGATTATAATCGCAGGAACAAAATATCCTGAAGCAACATCCGCTAAGCGTTGAACAGGCGCTTTTGAACTCAAGGCATCTTCAACCATACTTATGATTTGCGCAAGAACAGTATCTTTGCCGACTTTGGTGGCTTTAAATTTGAGAGAGCCTGTTTTATTCAACGTGGCTCCAACTACTTGGTCACCAACCTTCTTCTCCACAGGGATACTTTCACCTGTTATAACTTTCTCGTCTACACCAGAGTAGCCTTCGATAACAACACCATCAACAGGAATCTTTTCACCTGGTCGAACAACAACTAAGTCGCCAACTTGAACTTCTTCAATAGGAACTTCTTGCTCGACACCATTTCGGATCACTCGAGCAACTTTTGCTTGCAGCCCCATGATTTTTCTTATTGCTTCGGATGTTCGACCTTTAGCGATAGCGTCCAATAATTTACCTGCTAAAATAAAAGACATAATCATTGTTGCAGTGTCAAAAAAAACAGCACCATGATGGAAGATGCTTGGGGCGAAAGTTACAATTGTGCTATAGATCCATGCGGTAGATGTGCCCATTGCGATTAAAGTATCCATGTTGGCGGTTTTGTTGCGAAGTCCTTTGTAGGCACCTACGTAAAAGGTCCAACCAACAATAAATTGCACAGGAGTGGCAAGAATAAACATTAAGACATTATTTTGCTCCATAGGTAAAACTGGGAACCACATTAAGAGCATAATAGGAATTGTTAATGCGATACTGGCTGCTAAAAGAAGTTTTAAACGTCTTATATGACGTTGGCGTGCTTTGCCTTCTGTGTCCTCAACCGTTTTTTGGTTTTCAATAACTTCGTATCCGACGTCAGTAATAGTTTTTTTGATTCCAGCTAAGCTAATTTGTTCAGGATTGTATTCTACCGTGACACTTTCAATTGCAAAATTAACAGTGGCATTGTAGACGCCTTCTTTATTGTTTAATACTTTTTCGATTGTTTTTGCGCAGTTAATGCAGGTCATTCCACCAACTTGAAGCACAACTTTTTCGTGAATAACCTGATAGCCTGCTGCAAAGATTGTATCTTCAATGGCTTTTTGATCTACAATGTTTGGATTGTATTCTATTATTGCTTTTTCAGCTGCAAGGTTTACTGTAGCATGGGTGACGCCGTTTAGTTTGGTTAGCTGTTTCTCTATTGTGCGTGCGCAGTTAATACAGCTCATGCCACCGATGTTTAGAACAAATTTCTTGTTTTTGGTTTGCTCCATTTCTGAGAAACTCCCTGCGTTATTGTATTTTTAAGTTGTTTGATGAATATAAGTATATCTTTCTCAGATATATCTTACTTGACATTAAAACCTGAGCCTAACAACAAAATCAATAAATAGAAAAAACCACTGCCGATTCCAAAACATAATAAAAAGAAGTATAATAATCAATAAATATCAAAAAAATTAATCAGAAAAATTCAAGAAAAAATAATGCAAAATGATCCAAAATAAGCATATATAAAGCGAATGGTACATGTTTTTTAATATAAATTAACAAAATAGTAAAATCAATTTCTCAAAAAACGCTATTTATCCAAACGCATAATAACATACTTAGAGAGTGAAGGTATGCACAAACAGTGCCAAAAATTGATACTGATTCTCGTACCATTTGCGGTAATCTTTTGGCTCATAGGATGGAGCCTGTATTCAATTGGCGAAATTATTGTTGAAAAAAAGAGACAACAAGTGGCAAAGTAACTAGAAAAAGAGGGTTAATAATCGAAACTTTAGATGTTACTCTAGTCGCTTAATTATATGGTACCCATACTGAGTTTTAACAGGTCCAGAGGTTGCACCTTTCTCTAGCTCAAAAGCAGCTTTCTCAAACTCCTTAACCATCTGACCTCGCCCAAATTTACCTAGGTCACCACCTTTCTTTCCAGACGGACAAAGAGAAACTTGCTGGGCTACAGCCCCAAACTTTTCACCTTTGTCTAGGCGCGCTTTTACTGCTTTTGCTTCTGTTTCTGTTTTAACCAAAATGTGGGCACAGTGTACTTTAGCTGACATAATAAAAGCTTAGCAACGAAAAAGAATATAACTTTTACTAGCTCGGTAAGCAAAAAAACCTTAATAATTGCAGTATGTTAAAATGGCGTTTTGACTGGTTGTATGGTGAAAGTTGATTTAATGCAGCATCTTTTTGTTTAGATTCAACCATATTTTATACATATAAATGTTAAATTGCTAGAAATATTTTTTTAGTTACTTCGAACTTCGAAGCCCAAGAGGGGTAATTGTTATAACAAAAGCAAGCATGCTTAAGTGTATGCGAAAGCCTAATCCATTAACAAATATTGAAGAAGAACAAAAAGTCGATAACGACGTAGTTAAACGACTTGCAAAGGCTTTTGAGATCCTGCAGGATTTAGAAGAATAGGCATTTCACTTTAACTCCAAAGTTTTGATACAATATTTTTAAATTACCCATTAAGCTTAAGGCTGGTTTATGCATGAATGGGCACTAGCTGAAGCCATATTGGCGACAGCAACACAGATTTCTGAAAAAGAAAACCTAAAAGAAGTAACTGAAGTTACCGTTATGATTGGTCAACTTCAAGATGTTGAACGTCGTATTTTACGATTTGCCATCACCCAGATAAAATCTGAACAATTCAAAAATACAAAATTTCACTTCTTAAAAGCCAAAACAATGCTGAAATGCCGGGTTTGCGGGACAACTTGGCAGTTTAAAAAAGAATCTCTAGATAAAGCAACTGCAGAGGCAATTCATTTTGTCCCTGAAGTAGCTCACACCTACGTCAAATGCCCAAAATGTGGAAGCCCAGATTTTGAAATCGCAAGCGGAAGAGGGGTTTGGCTTGAAAGTGTCAAAGGGGTTAAAGATTAATGATTGATCCAAGAACCAGCATCATTAATGAGCGCTTGTCAAAGGTTAAACGGATTGTGGCAGTTTCAAGCGGCAAGGGCGGTGTTGGAAAAAGTCTTGTTGCAACAACGTTAGCATTGACATTAGCAAATGAAGGCTGTAAAGTTGGTCTGTTTGATTTAGATTTCACTGGTCCATCTACGCATATACTTTTGAATGCTGAAAAAATTGTGCTGAAAGAAGACAAGGGCATTGTTCCACCGACGGTTCAGGGCTTGGAGTATATGTCTCTTGTTTATTTTTCTGGCGAAAATCCTGCACCTCTGAGGGGGGCTGATGTTTCAAATGCACTTATCGAGTTACTTGCTGTTACGCAGTGGGGCGAACTGGATTTTTTGATTCTTGATATGCCGCCTGGAATTGGCGATGTAATTCTTGATTTGTTGCGGTTAGTTAATCGTTTAGAATTCTGTATTGTGACAACATCTTCACTTTTAGCTTTTGAAACAGTAAAAAAGCAGGTTGCTTTACTGTGTGATTTGAAAGCATCAATAATTGGTGTAGTTGAAAACATGAAAATGACAACTAACACCAGTTATATCAAGGTAGAAACAAAAAAACTTGGCTTAAAATTTCTTGCTGAAATAAGTTTTGACGAAAGCGTTGAACAAGCCATAGGCGACAAAGATAAACTGCTTAACACAAGCGTTGGAAGAGCCCTTAAACAAATTGTGACAGACAACATACTGCATAAAGATGAAACACATGGCAAAAGCTAAAGCAGTTATTTTTGATTATATCGGCACACTTGTTAATTGCAAAAGCTACACCATGGAAGCCTCAAGACTGAAGCTTTACAATGCTTTAGTTGATGAAGGCTTCAGAATTGAGAAAGACCAGTTTTTAGAGGCTTATATTAGAGCTCATGAAAAATATCGGATTATTCGTTTTGAAGAATTACGTGAAGTCACAAACTCAATTTGGGTTGCAGAAGCCCTAAGGGAAATTGGCTTCTCTGTGAACTCAGATGATGCTCACATTAAAGCGGCATTAAATGTTTTCTTTAAGGATTATGTTGATTCTCTTTCACTCAGAGAAGGCGCCAAAAAACTTTTACATAATACAGTTAAGCAATGCAAAGTTGGATTACTTTCGAATTTCACTTTTTCACCAGTGGTTTATTCAAGCCTCAGACAGTTTGGAGTGAGTAAATATTTCAACACAGTTGTTGTCTCTCATGATATCGGCTGGAGAAAGCCATCTAAATACATCTTTAAAGATACGTTAAGTAAACTGCAGGTTAATGCCTGTGAAGCGGTTTATATCGGCGATAACCCAGTTGAGGACATTGAAGGCGCACAAGAGGCGGGATTAAGAACTGTGTTTGTTGCGTCTCAATTTTATTCAACCAACGATCTTTCGAAAAATAAAGTCAAGCCTCATTTTGTTGCTACAGATCTTAAGGAAGTCTGTGAAAAGCTTGACGAGATAACTGGTTAATGATGTCTCCATGGTAAGATATTATGGTTAACGTTGAGGTTTTGGAAAAAATCTTAAATAAAATGAGATTGATGAAGGTTTATGGCTCCTAAATATAATCGCAAAAAACCAATACAGTACAAGCCTAATCCAAAAAAGAGCAACTCAAAGACATACATGATTATCGGATTAATCGCAATAATCGCTATCGTTATTGGGGCTGCTTATGTAGTTGCACAATCAATGAATAATTCTAATCCATCACCAACCGCTACACCCACAGCAACCCCAACAGCCACTCCAACAGCAGCACCATCGCCAACTCCTGCAACAAACCAAACAAAAGTTCTACTGCAAACAAGCATGGGCAACATTACAATCCAGTTACGAGACGATAAACCAATCACAACTGCAAACTTCCTAAAGCTCATAGTACAAGGAAAATATGATGGCACAGTCTTCCATAGAATAATAAAAACTTTCATGATTCAAGGTGGCGAAGTATCCCCCCAGCCTTCATCTATTGCTGATGAAATTGGAACATACAATCATAACTATAAATATACAATAGCCATGGCAAAAACTATCTACCCTAACTCTGCAACCAGTGGTTTCTTCATTAACACAGTTGACAACAGCGGCATTGTCTATGATGATGGCACTAAATTTGACGAAACTTATACTGCTTTCGGTATAGTAATAGATGGAACATCAGTTGTGGATGCAATCGCCAATGTACCAGTAACAATTAATCCAAATATGCAAAATGAAAACAGTTTACCTGTAAACACTGTTACGATCATTAGAGCTTCAATAATTTCATAGTCCTCAAATTATTTTTTTTATCTTTAATTTCTTAATCTTTACTCTTAACAATAGGCATAATAGATCTAATTCCAATTGGTATACTGGCGTAGATTATGGCAGATGAATACCTTAATGGAGTAAAAATCCTTCTTCACACAAACATGGGCGATATAACAATCCAGTTACGTAATGACATGCCCATTACCACTAACAACTTCAAGAACCTAGTTCAAAAAGGAACATACAATGGCACGATATTCCACCGAGTAATCAATGGCTTTATGATTCAAGGTGGAGATCCAACAGGTACCGGGTATGGTGACCCATCAATACCAGACATCAAAGACGAATTTACATACAAGAATCATAATGAGAGAGGCACTATTGCTATGGCAAATGCGGGTCCAAACACAGGCAGCAGCCAATTCTTCATCAACTTAGTTAACAATAATTATTTAGACACAAAGCATCCTCAATTTGGCAAAGTAGTATCGGGAATTGATGTCGTTGACACAATCGCCAAAGTAAGAACAGACGACAGAGACAAACCAATCAAAGAAGTCGTTATAATCAACGCTTCAATAGTAATGTAATTAAAAACAAAAAATTAAGAAAGAGAAGTTATTTTTTCTTTTCTTCTTTAGGTTTAGAACCAATTTCCACTAATTGAATATTCACTTGATAGTTCTTGTCGCCAACTAGCATTTTTCCATTTCCGTAGAAGCCGCGACTTCCAGTGCTGAAAATTTTTGGATTTATAATAAATGGTTGTTTTACACCGTTCAACTGAATAGTGGCCATGTTTGGTTGTTCACTCATTATTTTAGCGCCTCCTGATTTTTTATATTCATTGTCGCTTTTCATCTTTTCGCTTTAATACTAACTAAAATAGTTACTTTAAAAAAATTGAATTAAGTAATCTTAATTATTTCTGGAATTTTCCCTGCAGTTCCAACTTGCCCCTTATAGAGAATCATTACGCCTTCAACACCATCAATACTTAGAGCCCGGTTAATTCCAGCCTGAATCCCCTCTTGAACACCTCCCTTCACAACATTACCAACAGCCGTTGCCACAGCGTCAGCCAAACCAGCATCTCTACAGAAAACCGTTGCAGCCTCAGCATCCCCAAAACTAAAAGCGTGACTAAACCTCCCTGAACTTGTTGCAACACCGATTGGGAACTCTGAAAGCCTAAAACCAAAACGTTTTGAGAGCGGCTCATCACCTGCAGCCAAAGCCACATCTACCGATCTATCAGAAATAGCAGCGACTTCGCCCCCATCTTCCACCACAGCAACTTTACAGCCTGTTTTCAACATATCACTAACAGCTAGATCCGCAATAACGCCTGCAACAGCAGCCATCGGCCCAACATTGGCTCTTTGTGCTGCAACAGCCATCAAATTTGCTACATACGGCTCTTTTGGTGCGGGGAGTGGATCAAAAGTGTAAAAGAACTTTTGGTTAATTTTTATGTAGGTTTCGAGTGTTTGACGGTTATGTGTTATTGATTGCTTAGCTACTTTGATACCTTGTTGTGTGTCACAGATTATTGTACATACACTATCTTTGAGAGTGAAGGTTTCTTTGAAAAGGTT
>CAZXGX010000091.1:0-8202 GCA_964640475.1 uncultured Candidatus Bathyarchaeia archaeon | reverse complement strand
AAAAAAATTATTACTTTACTATTTCTCGTTTCTTCCAGCGCAGGTTCTTGCCCTTGCATTTGCGGCATTTCAGCGCTGTTTCTGCGTTTCGTGCTCCGCAATCGCGGCAGATTTTCATGTATAACCTGTGCTTCTGAGCGATTGTTTTCTTTACTGGATCAAGTATCGGCATTTTTTATTATCCATCCACTTTTGGCTAAGTCTTTGATGGTTAACTGTCAAATATACCTTTTGTCTTAAAAATCAAAACTCTAGGGTTATTTGATCACTTCAATAGTAACGTATGAACGTGTATCTTCTATACCATCGATACTATAGAGCTTCTTTAAGATTTCATCAAGGTTTTCGCGTTCAACAATTATTAAACCATCAACTTCACCTGCAATTCGAAAAGCCCTTGAGACAGCAAGCTCACGGATTTGTTCGTAAACATGAATACGTTTTACAGGTGAAACTTTGAGAAGAATAAAAGCTGGTGTTGTGGAAATACCAAGCGCGTTTAATCCTTTGTCAGTGACATCTATGAAGCCTCTGCCAGTGCGTATGTAGCCTCGGTTTTTGAGTTTACGTAAATGAACATTCAAGGCTTGACGGCTGATGCCCAATTGGCTTGATAATTCATCTTGCTTGACACGTAGTGTGTATGTGCTGGTTGATTTTCCTTTTTCATAAAGAGTTTTTAAGAGTTGAATTGAACGTTTAGTTAAGGGCTCCAAACCAATCACTTTGTATTGTTTTGTTAAGGTAAACTTTTACAAATAGATAACAAACTTGCTTAAGAATGTGACTATTTATACAAATATTGAACTTTACCTAAATATTTGGATAACTATAGGTAAGCATTTTTTTGATAAGAAATAAGTAAGAGAACTTGATTTCTTAAACGAAAGTCGATAGTTGACTTTTAAGGGAGAGAAAAACTCGACTTGAAAAAAGTAACCTTAACACTATTATCAGTAGTTATCATCGTTATTCTTGCCCTAATTTTCTCACCCCACTCAAACAGCGTTTCAAACAATCCATGTAGCGGTACAGGTTGTCACGGTTCAAGAAATTATTATCAATACCTTGATATCTTAGAAGGAGATAGCCAAAACCAAATACCATCTGCCTTAAACCTGAACGAGACAAGAACAGTAAAAGTCGTCATCCAAAACGACGTTAACACTGCAACGTATGCAATACTAACAAACGTAGCAGTAACCCTCACATCAGCAAGAGGTCACTTCTCAGTAACCAATCCAACCGTCACCATCGGAAACTTGCCACCAGGCACCACAATCGCCACTTGGCAAATAACCGCAATCTCAGATGGATACGACTTACTAACAATTCAGGCATCAGCATATAACACCCACTTTAGCTGCCTCTTTTCAGATTATTATTCACCTTCCGCAGAAGTCACTATTGGACAACCAACAGCAACAATAGAGCCAACCTCAACGCCTACACCTACTCCAACCCCAACAATCCCTCCTGCAACTATAACACCACCAACATCAACACCTGCACCCACAATCACTCCAACGATCCATCCCACAACAGAGCCGTCTCCTGCACCATCAACATCAAACCAAACTGAATTATCAATACAATTATTATCACCCCAAAAAAATGGTAAGTTGCTGGCAAACACAAAATATGAAATCGAATGGAAAGCCACTGGAGGAACAAGCCCTCTTTATGTAACCTTAGAATACACAACCGGAGACAGCAATCAAGAATGGATAGAAATTGGATCAGACTTGCTCAGCGCAGGCAAATATTCGTGGACAACTCCAAATAACACGTCAAACTACTATATCCGAGTAAGCGTTGAAGACTCATCTTCACCAGTACATGTTACTTCTATAACAGAATCCTTTGAAGCAGTAAATACAACTAATCCTGAAGTATCGATAATACTAGTCACTTTTTTCCTTGTAGTTACTGTGTTAATAGGTGGAATTCTTGTGCTAAGAAAGAGGCGTAAAAAATCCATATGAACCACGAATTAGATTCCATAATGCTGTATATCCATCCCTCGCTAGCAATTGCAGGGTATGTGCTTATTTTTCTTTTCACCGCTCTATTTTTCATTGGAGGATACCGAGAGAAAAATCATGCGGGCAGAATTGGTTTAATCGCTTGGTTACTAACATTTCTAGGTTTATTATCAGGAATGTTTTGGGCCCAAATAGCATGGGGCAGTTACTGGTCATGGGATCCTAAAGAAACTTCAACATTAATCCTCTTTGTAGCTTTCTCTATAAGCGCCTCAGCATATTACGAGAGGAAACTTGGGATATCTAAATTGGCTTCATTAATCTCATGTTTGCTTGTAGTTGAAACAGCCTTGATATCTTTTATTATTGCAGGTTTGCATTCGTTCGTTTAATTTTAACTGCCCCATATTGATGTTCAACATTTTGCTTCATTTTTAAAAAATCAGATATTACGATTGCATTTTTCTATAATTTTGTTTAGCAACAAGTTGTAAAATTATGTTTGGCAAGCTAGAAAAACCAAGATGTACCACAATGTATTTATGTTCGAAAAAAAAGCTTAGTAAAAGCGCATCTTAAAACATTAATTTAGGAGAAACCAGCCATGTCTGAAGCCAATTCAGTGTTGATCGGCAAAAAACCAATAATGAACTATGTGCTTGCTTGCATAACCTTCTTCCATGGCGGAGCAAAAGAAGTTAGCATTAAAGCACGCGGAAAAGCAATCAGCCGAGCTATTGATGTCTCAGAAGTCGTTAGACGCAGATTCCTTCCCGATGTAAAAGTCAAAGCAATCAAAATAGGAACCGATCAAATCCAACAAATGGATGAAACCGAGCAGCAAACAAACGTAAGCACCATCGAAATAATACTTCAACGGTAATTAACCATAAATAGTTGGCAATGCTCCCAAGTTTTCTCCTATTCATAAAAAAAATAAGGCGATTCATACATGAAAACCGAACTATGCAGCTTCTGTCTAAAAAGCGGCATTCTATGCCAAAAATGCTCAGCCAAAGTTAAGGCTGGAGAAATAAGTGATTTAGACCTGAGAATCGCCAGACTCCTAATCAACCTAGAGGAAAAGTATCCTACGCTTCAAAACGTTTGTTTCTATAAAGCAGTGGATGTTGAAAAAACTTTAGCAATCATCGTTGGTCATGGTGACGTGCCACGAATGTTAGGTTATGGCGGTAAAATAATTAAAGCCTTAGGCGATGAAACAAACAAAAACGTACGTATCCTCGAATACGGTGTTGATGACCGTAAATTTTTGGAAGACCTCTTTATTCCATTCAGCATACTAACAATAAACACTATTTGGCTTCCAGACGGTACAACAGAAACTAGGGTTATTCTTAAACGTAAACGTGGTCAACAATTACCATTTGATCTATCAGCACTCAAAGAAATCGCTAGAAGCGTAAGAAAAATGTCTATCCGCGTAGAATTCGCAGATTAGTGGCGAAGAAACCATGACGATGGACTCCATTGGAGACTGGACAAGAACCCACAACATCAACCAAGTTTCTCCAGAGCTAGACACAAAAGAAGTCACCCTATTCGGTTGGGTTCAGGAAGTCCGCGATCTAGGCGGAATACGTTTCATCATTATGCAAGATAGCACAGGCACAATCCAAATTACTATTCCCAAAAAACGCATAGCCCCCGAGGTACTCTCGAAGACTGATCTACTGCAAAAACGTTTCAGCATCGCAGTTAGAGGCATAGTAAAAAAAACTAACATGACACCAAGAGGCATCGAAGTAATCCCGAACCAATTAAAAATTTTAAACGATGCAACAACTCAACTGCCAATTGATATCACAGGTAAAACACCAGCTAATATCGAAGCTCGATTAGACGCAAGGGCACTAGATCTTAGTCAAGAAAGTACTCTTGCAGTTTTTAAAATACAACACACTGCACTTCAGGCAATTCGAAACTTTTTGTTTGACAGGGGCTATTTGGAAGTTCATACGCCAAGAATGATTGCTTCAGCTACTGAAGGCGGAGCAGAACTTTTCAGTGTGAAATATTTTGATCAAACAGCGTATCTTGCCCAAAGTCCTCAGCTCTATAAAGAACAGTTAACTATGAGTATAGAGAAAGTTTTTGAAGTTGGACCATTCTTCAGGGCTGAAGAATCCCATACTAGAAGACACCTAAGCGAGTTTACAAGTGTTGACATTGAGCAAGCTTTTGCAAACGCCGAAGGCGTGATGGCACTTCTTGAACAAGTAATCCATCACGCTTTTGTTACAGTGAAAGAGAAATGTGCAAGTGAACTGCATTTACTAAAGTACAAGTTTGAAGTCCCAGAAGTACCATTCAAACGTTTAACTTACGACCAAGTCCTAAAAGACCTTAAAGCACAAGGTGTTGAGGTTCCATGGGGCGAAGATATTCCAACCGAAGCTTTCAGAGTTTTAGGCAAACTTTACCCCTTCTTCTATTTCGTTACTGATTGGCCAACACACGCCAAAGCATTCTACATTAAACCACGCCAAGACAAACCAGATGTCTGCGAAGGCTTCGATTTAATGTGGCGCTGGATAGAGCTTGTATCAGGCGGAACACGAATAGAACAAAAAGACCAACTTGTAAAACGACTTCAAGAAAAAGGCTTAAACCCAGAATCCTTCAAGTTCCATCTGCAAGCCTTCGATTACGGTATGCCTCCACATGCAGGATGGGCAATTGGTCTTGAACGCTTAACCATGATTCTAACTGGAAGAAAAAATATCCGTGAAGTAACCTTGTATCCTCGCGATAAAGTACGTTTGACCCCGTAAAACTTCTTTTTTAGCACTTTTTGTGAAAAGTTTTAAGTGTTAAGTGTTAAATAGCAATAATGGTGAAAGGAAATGAAAGCTGAAAAGTACGTGGTTTTTTGCATTGCAATATCGCTGATTGTGGTTATGGCAAGTTTCTCGTTGACTCAAGCAACTGACACTTTAGCTATCAATAATAGCAGTAGTGGAGTAGTTCAAAAAAATAATGGTGATACATTTACTGTTAAATTGAACGTGAAAAACACTGGTGATAGCGCAGGTAACTTTTCTATAAACGTAACTTTCGAAGGGGACTCATGGATTTGGAAGGGAACCGAGAAAACTCTGACTTTAGCTGCTGGAGAAAGTAAACAACTTGTTTGGCAGGGATCAGTTCCGAACAATGCAAAAGTTGGTTCAACAGCGAGACTGGTTGCGTACTATGATGAACAGTATAAAGCGCTTAATTGGTGGATACAAGTAGTATCCTGCTCAGCCTTATCTATTACATCAAGCTTTGTTAGTTAACTGGTTAAAATTCAATGGTAGAGCTTCTGATCTTCTTTAGCGTTTACTGTAAGTCTTTATCAACTTGACCGCATATACAATTCTCTAAAGGAAGAATTTAAAAATGAAAACTCAACCTGACTGGTTTAAGATTTTAACTGAATGCAAAAACAATGTTGAAAAAAGTATAAAACCTCACCTTAAAACACTAAAGGATCCACAACCTGATCTGGGTAAGGGTGCTGGTGGCGATGCAATGAAGCCAGTTGATTTGGCAGCTGAAAAAGCCATTGTTGATACACTTCAGAAAAACGGTGTTTCTTTTTCGCTTATCAGTGAAGAATCAGGATTTGAAAAATTTGGCGCAACACCTGAAGAGTGTTATGTTACTATTGATCCGATTGATGGCACAACTAATCTTGTCAGGGGACTGCCGTTTTATGCTTCATCAATTGCGATTTCAAGAAAACCAGTCATGGCTGAAGTTTACGCAGCTTTGGTTACTGACCTCTACCATGATATTACATATTTGGCGCAGGAAGGAAAAGGCGCGTATCGTGACGGCGAAAGAATCAACACTTCAACTGTTACAAATCTTCAAGAAGCAGTAGTCGGATTAGACTTGAACACATACAAGGTTAAAGAGGTTGCACCTAAACTAACTGATCTAATAGAAAAAACCAAACATATTAGGCATTATGGCGCTAACGCCTTGGAACTTTGCTATGTCGCTAATGGTTTAACTGATGCATTTGTAGACATCAGAGGAAAACTACGTACAACCGATGTAGCTGCAGGATTCTTAATCATCAAAGAAGCAGGAGGATTAGTAACCACTCCAGACAATAAACCAATTAGCGTAAAACTTGATCCAAAACAGTCATTAAAGTTTGTAGCTGCTGGCAATAAGATAATGCATCAAACTATTCTTGGCTTGGTAAAGCCCTAATGCTTAAACTCCTTTTTCCACACTCTGCAGCCCTAGTGAAAACACAAAAAACAAAAATTCTGC
This sequence comes from uncultured Candidatus Bathyarchaeia archaeon, assembly GCA_964640475.1. Lineage (GTDB taxonomy): Archaea > Thermoproteota > Bathyarchaeia > Bathyarchaeales > Bathycorpusculaceae > Bathycorpusculum. Next base: position 1,924 of record CAZXGX010000091.1, on the reverse strand, counting down.
TTATTTCAGACCCACATATTGGTTGGGAAAAGCAACTTCAAGAAAAAGGCATCTATATACCTAGTCAAACAACAAAGCTTCTGAGCAAACTAATAGCTTTGATCGTTAAGTATAAGCCAGATAGGTTAGTCATTCTTGGCGATGTAAAATATACCGTGGTTAAAACTGGATTAGGCGAATTTTATGATATTCCAGATTTTTTTAACAAATTATTAAAGCATGTTAAAGATATAGCGATTGTGCGGGGTAACCATGATGCCAACCTTGAACCATTATTATCAGAAAAGGTTAATCTTTATCCAGCCGCGGGCGCAATAATTGGTGATATAGGAGTCTTTCACGGGCATAAATGGCCCTCACCTGAACTGCTAAAATGTAAAACGTTAATTATGGGTCATCTACATCCAGTTGTTGTTTTCCGCGATCCTGCAGGTTTTAAAGTTACAAGACAAGTGTGGATGAAAGCCAACTGCAACACAGATATTTTAGCGAGGACCCTTTTAGAAAAGAGTAATGTTAAGATTAAAGACTCAGTTGAATTGACCCTTCAGAAAAATTATGGGTTCAGAAAGCTTAAAGCATCAGAGTTATTGATTATGCCTAGCTTCAACGATTTTTTGGGTGGTAGACCAATAAATGAGACACAACCAAAAAAAGAAACAGGTAATGAAACGTTAATTGGGCCTGTTTTGCGTTCAGAAGCAGTTGATGTTGATAATTCTGAATTGTATCTTTTGGATGGCACGTATTTGGGAACTTTAGATCAGTTGAGAAAACGTTAAAACTGATTTGCAATTGCGTTTGTATGGTATATTGGAAAAGTGTTGTTTGTTACATAAAACTTATTGGATTGAAAAACTCAAGCTCTAGTTGGTGAATTAATTGTCCTCAGATAATGAAGATTATCCTGAATGGTTCAAGAAACGCCGGAGTACGTCAAGAGATCCATTTTTCGGAGATATTGATAACATGTTCCGTGAAATGGAAAAAATGATGGAGGAAGAATTCAAGAATTTTTCGGACAAGGTTCCTAAAGAATATGTTAAGGAGCGTAAATTGCCTGATGGTAGCACTGTTAAGGAGCTTGGGCCTTTTGTTTATGGTTACAGTATGAAGATTGGTCCAGATGGTAAACCTGATATTCAAGAGTTTGGTAACTTGAAGAAAAGTTTGAAGGGTCCAGAAGTTAAGGAAGAACGTGAGCCGCTTGTTGATGTAGTTGAGAACGGTGATGAGGTTCGCGTGGTTGTGGAGCTTCCTGGTGTGGAGAAAACAGATATTAAACTGCATGGCACCGAGGATTCATTGACTATTTCTGTGGATACTGCGCAGTCAAAGTATTATAAAGAGGTTGAGTTGCCTGTGAAAGTTCGTGTGAGAGAGGCAAGATCAACGTATAAAAATGGTGTTTTAGAAGTTGTAATTCCTAAGGCTCAATCGGGTCCTCATAAAGGTGAACCGATTAGTATAGGCTAAAACTTAAAGGCTAAACCTTGTCTTTTTCTATTTAATGACTGTGTAATAATGAACGAGAACTCAGAAATTGAGACTTTAAATGCTATCTGTAAAGAAGCTAAAGCTGCTGGCAAGCTTTCAGGTGAAAACCTTACTGAACTCTATGAGCTTTTTGGGCAACGTTTCACGAAAGCTTTAGACACCTTGAAGGAGAATCGTGTTAAAAAGTACATTTTTAAGCCAAGCGGCAGGATTGTCTGGATTGTTATTGGTCGCGAGCGGGATTATTTGATTATGCCTGAAGCTGAATTTTGTACTTGTGACGACTTTTACTTTCGAGTTTTAGATAGGAAGGTTCACATGTGTTATCATCTTTTTGCTCAGAAGATAGCTCAAAATTTGGGGTGGTTTGAGACTATAGAGGAAAATGATGAATGTTATGATATGTTGATGAATGAGTGGAAAAAAG
>CAZXGX010000090.1:0-8592 GCA_964640475.1 uncultured Candidatus Bathyarchaeia archaeon | reverse complement strand
TTGTTGTAGAAGGGTAAGTTGTCCTGTTTTGCTTTAGTTCTGAAAAGTAGCTGTTTTTTTAAGACACTCGTTACGTTATTGCTTGCTTTTAGTAATAACAAATTTCAAATATTAGGCGATTAATCTACAACGAGGTGCACAATAATGAGTAATGATTCATACTTCCAAAAAAAACTTGAACCAATCAAGGTTCAGAAAAATAAGAGTGTATCTAAACTTCTAGCTGAAATGGGTCGAACCGCATATCAAGGACGCAAACTCGGCGAAGCCGTTGACGTATGGGAGAACATGATTAAAGAAAAAGACACAGTTATCGTTATGGGTTTTGCAGGTTCAATGAGCACAGCAGGACAATGGACCGTAATCAACTGGCTAATCGAAAATCGTTTCGTTGACGTCTTGGTATCCACAGGCGCAAACGTTAGCGAAGACATTGTTGACGCTATGGGTTTCGGCTACTGGCAAGGAAGCCACATGGTAAACGATCAAGAACTGCTTGAAGCAGACGTGAACCGGTACTATGACGTTTATGGTAAAGAAACAGACTATCGCAAAATGGAAGAAGTTGTCACTGACTACGTTATGACTTGCAAGCAAGATTACTATTACACATCAGCAGAATTCCTCTATGGACTTGGCAAATTCCTTGGCAAGAAAAACATTCCAGCAATTAGCACTGTTGCCGCGGCAAATGGTGTTCCAATCTTTAGTCCAGCCATGGTTGACAGCGCCTACGGCGAAACCTTTTTGCTTGCTAAGAATCAAGGTCACAATGTTCACATTGACAGCGTTAAAGAGTTTGATCAATTCGTTAGCATAGGAACAAAAACAAAGGAAGTTGGTGTAGTTTACATTGGTGGCGGAGTTCCTAAAGATATATCCCAACTTATTGCAATCTCGGTTTCACCAATGACTGAAGATAAAGGCGTGGACGGCAGAAAAGGTGGCCTTCGTAAAAGCCTGCAAGAATACTATTATCCGCACAAATATGCTATACAAATAACAACTGACTCGCCACAATGGGGTGGATTATCCGGCTGTACACTTGAAGAGGCTATTAGCTGGGGCAAAATCAACAATCAGGCTGGTACTCGTGCAGTTTGTTATTGTGATGCGACTATTGCGTTGCCACTAATCGCGCATGCGTTAGCTGATCGTGTTCCAGAAAAACGGAAAGGTCCAGACATGAGCTGGCTATTCAAAGACATGCCAAAGGTGTAAAAACGCCCTAATTTTCATTTTTTATATTTTTTGTTCTCTAATTCCTTAACGTTTTTCTTGTTCGATTGCTTATGCCACAATCTTATCCACGTTAATGTTTCCTTCTTTAACTACTTAATCGATTTTGCTTGCTATTTCTGTAAACAAATATGAAAACATAGTTGTTAACAAAAAGTTAACATGTATCACTGTTTTGCTTAGAGCTTTTTGTTTTGTCTTTGTATTAGTGCTGCTATCATTATCGGCATGACAACTGTGGCGTCGCCTTCAATCATTATATGCTTAGCTTTTTCATTGATTTTTCCCCACGAGACAGCTTCGCGTGGTCGTGCACCACTAAGGCTGCCATCCCACTCATCTGCTGTGCTGATGTAGACAACGTAGTCTAAGCCGTCTTTGAACTGGTTCCACCAGATTGTATGATGTTTACTTATGCCCCCGCCTACTATGAGGGCGCCGCTTTTCTTGGCGTCAAAAACGATGTTGCTTAGGTCGCCTTCATCTTTTAGCAGGTTAATTCTAAAGTCTTTGTGGTCTTGGCTGAAGAACCATAGTTGGTAGCCTACTGAACCGTCAGTTATGCCTGGAATGAAGACTGGAATATTATTTTTAGCTGCCCAATAAAGAATTGAACTCTCGTTACAACAACGTAGTCCGATTTCTCTGGAAAGTTCGGTTGTGGAAAGCTCCCGTTTACCTTCCTTATAGAGGTCCTCTAGCATTGCAATTATTTTTTTCTCAATGATTACGCCATAGCTATCGTTTGGAACAATTACGTTGCCTAGGCGGTTTAAGCCTTCTTGGTGGAGTTTAGAATCGTTCATTAAGAAGTTGCCTTTGTAGTAATCTTTCCAGCAACGGGCAACATCGTGGTCTAAAGTACCGCAAGTGGTAATTATGATGTCGACGAGTTTACGTTTTACAAGTTCCTTGATCACGCCTCTTGTGCCTGTGGCGCAGATGTCAGCTGGGAAAGAAAGGAACTTTACGCAACCTTTCGAATTAATCATATCTTCCATGATGCTGACTCCTGTGGCAATTTTGCCTGCAGTGAATCCCCATGCAGCATCCATTTGGTTAACAAGTTCGTTTACAGACATTTTATCTGTAAACTGGTAATCTTTAACCGGTATCTTATGTGCTTCTTTAGACATACAAACTGTCTCCTATCCCCCTGTTTAAGAAACATCAAAATAAATAGGTGTCGAAAGGTCTAGTGGTTACTGAGCTAAATAGCCTATGATTTTCTTGTAGATGTCTGGATCTTTAGCATCTTCATAGCCTGCGTAGATGCTTGGGTTATCGTTGACTTCCACAACAACGTAGTCGCCGTTAATCTCTTTTAGGTCTACGCCATAAAGGCCTTTGCCCACAACGCTGCAAGCCTTCAATGCTACTTCTCTGAGCTGCGCTGGTGCTGTTTGTTTTTCTAAAGCTACAGTTCTTCCCCAAACTACGGTTTGTTTTCCACGTAGTTTGGCGCCATGTTTCCATTTTCCTTTTGGGATCATGTATTTGCAAACATAAAGAACTTCGTTGTTTAGCACGCCGACTCTCCAATCGAATGATGTAGGTGTAAACTTTTGAATGGCTAGAACGTCTGATTTTTTGAAGAATCGTTTGGCTACTTCGCGGAAACTGGTTTCGCATGCTGCCTTTTCGACATAACGTGAGAAGCTTGTGTAGGGTGCTTTGATTACAACTGGCTTGCCTAGGGTGTCGAAGATTTCTGTTATTCTTTTGTGGTGAAGTTCATCCTTGTTTAGGAACATTGTTGGAATGCGTGGTACATTGTATTTTTCGAATAGCTCGTATTGGTGTACTTTGTTGGCGCAAATCTGGATTGATTCAGGATCGTCTATGACTTTTAGGCCAAGTTCCCATGCGGTTTTGGAGACAATGTATGCGGTAAATAGTGGATCAGTTGTTGCGCGGATAAAAACTGCGTTATATTTTGGAATATCTGCAATATCTTCTCGGTATAAGAAGCTAAATTCATTCCCTGATTGCTCTGCAGCTTGTTTAAAATTTTGGAGGGCGCCTTCCTCTCTTGGATCAGAGAAATTATATTTTTCAACAAAGCAGGCTATCCTAGACACCGATGTGGTCACCCTGCTGAGAAATCAGCATAATCTCGTTTGAGATCATTTTTAGATCAGTTGGGGTTATTTCTTCTTCTTTCAATGGTTGTAAACCACTGAGGTATGCTTTGCTATCCACAATTTGAATGTGTAGTTTGCATATCGGGATTTTAAATAATTTATAGACTTTTTCTGAGATATCGTTTAATTCACTGTTGCCTTGGCATTTTCCGAAGAATGATTTTATAGTGTTCATTTGACCTTTAAGCGGAATGGCGCATACATCAAATTTGTAGTTCATTCCTAAACTCTTCATCGCCCTGTATAAGCCGCTCTTGTTATGGGCAACTTCAAAGCCGTCGTAGATGAAGGGATTTACAGCAAAAAGAACCACTGGCAAGCCAACATCTGTTATAATTTTTTTAACTGAATCGGTGACAACAAATGGTAAGGTTGCAACGCCCGCTCTTGCTGCTCGTAACAGCAGAATTGGTGTTCGATTTGCATCAATAATGTTCTCGCTGGAAGGTATAACATTGTTTCCTAATATTTCAGCATGTAAAGAAACATAATAACCTGTTTTTAAATATCGATAATCGTTGTTGATGTTGATGGTGAAACCTTTTGTAGCCGTATCAAGAAACTCTGAAGGCTTCATCACTTTTAATTTATCAGTCAGGTCGATGTTAGAGACGACCAACACCCATAGGACACCAAGTAATTGAAAGGCGATATTACTTCAGTCGTATTTAAAATTAACTATACAATAGTTTACGATTCTAAGATTACGCTTAAAGAAAGACACAACTATATTGCGTAAAGAGGACGTTTTCTTCCTCCTTTTGAAATTTTAATTATAAAAAAGCTATAAAAAAAGAATCATTGTAATGTTGGCTGAATATGAATTCTAACGCGATAAAAACTATTTATTCAGACTGCCGATATTCAGCTTGACTATGAGCTTTGAAATACAAATTATCACTGATCTTGCAGTCTTAATGGTAATGGCAGCAGTGGTAGCTCTAATCTTCCACAAATTGAAGCAACCCATCATAATTGGATATTTAATTGCTGGAATAATAGTTGGTCCATTTGCACCCTTTAATTTGATTAGTAATGTTGATTTCGTAAATGTTTTCGCTGAGATAGGAGTGATTCTGCTTTTATTCACTATTGGTTTAGAATTTCCTATACGGAAACTGCAATCCATAGGCTACGCGGTTATAGGTGTCTCAGCTATTGAAATAATGGCGATGCTTCTAGTAAGCTGGGGCTTAGGAGAGGCTTTACATTGGTCTTTTTATGATACACTATTTCTTGGAGCAGCCCTTGCCAGCAGTAGCACAACAATTATTTCAAAAGTCTTAAGCGACATGGGCAGAATAAAAGAAACTTCCTCAATAGTCATGCTTGGCGTACTTGTAGTTGAAGATGTTATTGTAGTAATCTTATTAGCCATGTTGCAGAATGTTGCTGTTGTACACACAATTTCCCTTGAATCTACCTTTATTTTAATAATGAAACTTGTTGCCTTTATTGGTGGAACTTTGCTTATCGGTGGATTACTTCTTCCTAAAGCAATAGACCGAGTAGCGAAAGCAGGTAGCACAGAATTACTATACATCTTAATGCTTGGAGTATGTTTTGCGTTTTCAATGATTGCTAACCAACTCGGCTTCTCAGCAGCCATAGGTGCATTCATAATAGGTGTGGTAGTCGCAAGGGCAGGTTGCCGGGAACAAATCAATCGCCAAATCCAACCATTCCAATATGTTTTTGGCGCAATCTTTTTTGTTTCAATGGGCGCCTTAATGGATATTACTCAAGTAGCAACATATTGGCTTCCGGCACTTGCTGTTACTATTGCGGTTTTAGTTACTAAAGTTGTAAGTTGTAGTTTAGGAATTCGTGTTTATGGATTTGATAGAAAAGTATCTTTACGTGTAGGTTTAGGTATGGCTCAAATCGGCGAGTTCGCTTTTATTGTTGTCAAGGCGGGTAAAGATTTAGGTGTCTTAAGCGATTTTCTCTTACCCGTAATTGGAGTTGCTGCAATCATAACTTCCTTTTTAACACCATACTTGATTAAATTCTCCTTTAAATATAATAAAGATCCAGAACTTTGGCCGGGAAGATGAAAACACGTATAAAGCTCTTGAAGTTTTAGGTCCAGAACACGAGTACTCCATAGTTAGCCAAGACTTACAAGCCTTGCCAATTAGTGATAAAATCATTAAACAGTTTTGCGGGAAAATAATTAATTTTATCGAAATGCCCGCTTTCTCTTTTGGCAAAGAGATGCAGTTGCATGTTATGGAAGTGAAAGCTAACGAGCCTTTTCAGTCGCCTGCAGCTTTCGAGGAAACAATGCAGAAAGCAGTTGTTACCCTAAACGAAAAATTGACAAAGAACAATAATGCCTCGCTCCTTGGAACGGGAATGCATCCTTTGTTGAAACTTGATGAAACAGCAGTTTGGTCTCATTATCACAAGAAAATTTACCAAGAATACAGTAAATTTTTCAACCTTAAACAGCATGGCTGGCTTAACATTCAAAGTTTCCACCTTAACTTGCCATTCCAGAAGGAAGTAGACGCAGTGAATATGCATAATCAACTAGCAAACCTTTGCTCTTACCTGCCAGCAATAGCAGCTTCTTCACCAATTTTTGAAGGTCAAGAAGGAGCAAACGTTGATAATCGGCTTAGTTTCTACAAGATTAATCAGCGCGAAATTCCCTCAATAACCGCTGAAGTGATTCCTGAATACATTTCTTCAATAAGCCAGTATAAGCGTGAAGTAATTGAGCGATATTCTGCGGATTTGGCGTGTGCTGGCGCCTCAAAAACATTGCTTCATCGTGAATGGGTTAATTCACGCGGTGTAATCTTTCGTTTTGATCGTTCAGCGCTTGAAGTGCGTGTAATGGATGAACAGGAATGCATAAAATCAGATGTAGCGTTAAGTTGTTTCATACGTTCAGCTCTTCGAGGTTTACTTGAGACTGATGCAGACTTATCTTCACATGAGGTTTTAGTAAAAGATTTTAACGCTGTGATTAAGGATGGCTTAAACGCCAAGGTTTCAAACCTTAAAGGTTCAACCGCAAGGCAGATTTGTAGAAACTATTTGGACTTAGCTGAAAAATACGCTACTTCAGATGAGAAAAAATATCTCTGGTTAATAAAACGTAGAATTGAGCAAGGTAACCTCTCAGAAATTATACGAAGAAAAGTTCAGCTTAGAGCTCAAAAAACAGATTTCCAAGAAGCAATCAAAACTGTCTATTCAACCCTTATTAAGAGCCTCTCTGATAATGAACCCTGCTTCTAAAGCAGGCGAGAAAATTTGCCAGAAGAAAACAATGGAAAAACCTACAGTTTCGATGTTTGTAGCCAATGCAAAACAATATGTTGTCAAGATGCAAAGCCGCCTCTAACTGAAAAACGAAAAAAGATCTTAAAAGAGTACATAGAATCAAACAAAATCCAAATTACTAAACCCTTTGAAACCAAACAGTATTCCTATCCTGTAACAGATGAGAACTTGTACTGTAAATTATTTAACAAGCAAACCGGCAAATGCTCAGTTCATCCAGTTAAACCTGAAACCTGCCGCGCTGGACCCGTAACCTTCGACATTAATTTTAAGACAAAAAAACTTGAATTCTTCCTAAAAAAATCAAAGATCTGCGCTTTAGCCGGCTTACTGCATGAGACCCCTGACATGTTTACTGCCCATTATGAAGCTGCTAAACCTGAAATTAGACAGCTTGTGGAGGAGTTAAGCGCTGATGAACTTCGGGCTATTGTAAAGATTGAAGAACCTGACACGTTTAAAGTTGGAGAAGAAAACCTTTCAGAGGCAGTTGTTAAAAAATTAGAGTTAAAATGATTTTACAGTAATCCAGTTTCTCTTAATTTTAACGCAGTTATTATGTTACCTTTAAAGTTGACTTTGCCGCTGAAGAACGCTTTTTCAGCACTTAATTTTCCGTTTACTAACTCCAGAAAGTCTGCTTCTGAAGCTCTTAAACTCAGGGTTGGCGACTCAATGGTTCCCCTTGTCACCTGAAATTTTTGGTCTTTTATTACTATCACCCAATCACTTGGATTGTTTCCCGTTAAGGTGACTAGAACAGTAACGTCTATACCCTTTGATTTTTCAGCGTTAAACCTGTTTGGTAAGACTTTTTCAAAGAATTCTTGAGGATTTATCGACTCCATTTTTCAAAGTTTTCTCCGATGTCATTGATATTTGTTGTTAACCATTTTTGAATGTATTGTATTTAGCGGAAAAGATCCCTTTCTCTTGACCTTGTAAGTTGAGATGCCGAAGCGTTTTCTTCAACTTGGTATAGAGTATAACCTCTAACGATAGCCGCTGGGATTCCTTCGCTAGCTTGACCAATTACAAGTTCAGCAGCTGAAGCTAACTCATCAGCGATTGCCGTTTGCTTCACTCTTAAAACGTATCCAAAGAGGTCTTTTTCTCCACGCCTGTCTCTTAGAGGTTTAATTCCAGCAACACCGATTGCAACATTGATTTCTCCCATTCTAAATGGTCTGCCATGTGTGTCAGAGACAATTACTGCGACATTGACTCCCAATAAACGTTTAATTTCTGAACGAATCCGCTGTGCTGAAACGTTTGGATCTTTAGGTAATGGTGCAACATTTCTGTTGCCTAAAATGTTAGATCGGTCAACTCCAGCATTTGCACAGATCTGGCCGTTTTTAGTTTCAACTATTATGCTGTTTTGACCTATACGGACAATGTCTTTTGCCTCTTGAAGAATAACCTCTACAAGAGCTGGATCCTTGTTTGTCTGCTTAGCAATTTCTAACGCGCGCTTTGAAGGTTTAACTTCGTCTAGATTGATTATGTTTCCCTCGGCCTTTGAAACAGCAATATGAGTTACTACGACCACGTCACTTTCTTGAAGCGGCGTGTTTTGTTTTTTTGTTGCTTCAACAATTAATTGGCCAATGTTATCTCCTTTCTGAATAAGTGGTAAGCCTTCTATAGCGATTACTTTAACAGTGTTCACGGTTAAGCCTCATTTTGCTAATTATCTGCTATTACACGATTAACTTAAGGTTATCTCGCCTATACAACTGAGAAACCAAATAAACAAAAATCAAATAAAACAATTTTGGGTTAAAAGAAGGAAGAGACGATGAACGTCTCTGTTGGATTTTAGCTTCTGAACTTTTGTAGTTTTTGAAGCATCATTTTGTCGCCTTCAGCGTCACCTGCACATGTTGCGATGATGCCGTCGACAAGACCA
>CAZXGX010000089.1:0-8772 GCA_964640475.1 uncultured Candidatus Bathyarchaeia archaeon | reverse complement strand
GGCGTTCAAGAAGGAGCAAACGGAATTCTAGCATCTATCAAAGAATCTGAAGTTATCGCTACAATCATGGAAGACATGAATGGAAAAGTAAACAACCTAACAAACGGTGTTGAAAAAGGTCTTCAAGAAATTATTGCAGTAACAAAAACAATCGAAGAAGTTGCAAGCATTTCAGAAGAGAGCTCATCTGCCTCGGAGGAAGCATCTTCCGCTATAGAAGAACAAAGTGCAGCCGCTCAACAGATGGCAAGCATCGCTAAAGATGTATCCACAACTGCCGAAGGAGTTGAACAAGCAACAAAAGTTGTTGTAACAAGCGCTGAGGAACTAGCAAAAATAGCAAAAAACGTAAGCGAAAATGCAGCAGTAGTTGGAAAGTCCGCTAAAGAGATTGGCTCTCATGTTGAAGATGTTGCATCAACAACTCGTACAGTTGGTGATAGTGCTTTATCAACCGTTAAAGCAGCGGAAGACACAAACGCAAACTTGATTAAACTTATCGATTACCGCTACGGTCTCATTAAGAGCATAAAAGAGAAATATAATATAAAAGAGGAATAAGGGAAAACAAATGGCAAAAATTCAAAACGGCGATCTACAAATCGTAAATTTCACTGTTGACAATGTAAACTATGGTGTACCTGTCGACCAAGTTCGGGAAGTCAGGGACATGCAGTCAGTGACTCCTGTCCCTGGCGCCCCTGCATATGTTGAGGGCGTTACTAATCTTAGAGGTCAAATTATCACTGTTGTAAATCTTCGCAAACGATTAGGTTTAGCTAACAAGGATTGCTCTGGCGATAAAATCATGATAATTGATCTTGACAAGTCAGCTGTTGGAGTTGTTGTAGATTCAGTAACTGAGGTTTCTACAATTAGAGACTCTGATGTTGAAAAGAACATGGACGTTACTTCTGCATTGGGCGATTTTATACTAGGCGTTGGAAAACAAAACAATAATTTATCTGTGATTTTGGATATTTCCAAAATAGTGCTGAAAGTTAATGAAACCTTGTCAGCTATATCCCCCAATTAATTTTTTTTATCTTTTTTTGCTATAAATTTTTGAGCAAACCTCTGCAAGTTCATCTTGAAAAACTTTCAGATTTTCAACAACTACTTTTCCCTTATTAGTTAAATAATAAATTGTTTTTCTTCCGTCAGATTCACCGTAGATAAGTCCTCTACGTTCAATTGCATAAAGAGTTGAATAAACTGTTCCCGGGCTAATTGATTCTGAAAATTTTTTGGAAATAAGATCAATTATATCATATCCGCTTAATCCTGAACGTTTTGGGAGTTCTTTTAAAATAATAATATTTAGAGCTTCTTTGATCATTTTGCTTTTAATTTCTTTAATAGTGTAATCTATTGGTACGGTCTCATCAGCACTTTCAGGTTGTGACAGTTTAGTATTATCCATGAGTCTTTTTCTTTCCTTCTAATAAATTCTTTATCGATATGATTAAAGTTATATTAAAACTTTAGTTACAATTGTAAAAAGAGGATGAAATTGGTGGAAAAAGATTAATTAAATCAATTTTTTATTCTATTTGCTCATTTTTTTAGAAATAATTACCTGTAAACCTTGTATTAGTTAAAAATTGATCATAAATTGTTTAAAAACAACTCCATGAATAAAAAAACGGAAATGCCTTTCTTTCTTAAAGTTTATCTAAGCACTTATTTTTTTAGCATTAATTTATCAAATTAGCGGTTCTATATAAGGTTAAGTTTTTAAATTTTAACAAAAATAAATAAAAATTGAATACTGCTCACTCAATATTTAATGCTTAGGTAAAGCAGTACAATCAATGCTGAAAACTCAAACACGTCTGGCAAAACCGCAAATTGTGCAAGTCCATAGGCATGATAGCCAAAAAGTTCGCTAAAAAATGGACTTGAAACTACGTCTTTTAAAAGGAATACTGCACCAAAAATTGTAAGTCCAATTGAAAATTCGGATTTTGTTTTAATATAAACACTAATGTAAGTAATTACCAAAACTGTCAATAAAGCAATATTAACTGTTGAAAATATAGCGTGTGCAAAGTAATAGAATTCAAAATCATTAGAGATTGGTTGTGGCGGGAAGGGTCTCTGAGGTAGTTCTTGTGATTGGTAAAATATGGATGCTGCCCAAAAAGCTGCGAATAGGGCAACCATTACCAAGATTGGGAGTAGTAACCCGAACTTAAATTTCGTATTAGACATTCTGTTTTCCATCTCTATGTTTACTCCTTTTTCTACTTTTTCCCGATTTTAGTCATAATCTCCTCAAACAGGGCAAAATTCTCTTCCATTGCTTGTGAAAGAAAGTATGTTGCACCATATCGATCTCCAACAGAAGTTATTAATCGGTTTTTCTCTAGAACCTCAAGATGATGTCTCATCGTTTTATAATCCATACTTAGAACAGTAGCTAGTTGATTTGCGTTTTGCGGCATCTCTTTCAAAGATATGAGAATCTTGGCGCGAGTTGGCCCTCCACGAGTACCTGCGATAAGCCATCCAAGCAAGTACTTAAGTGAACGAGCATTAATAGACATGAAGATCTTCCAATATTTGAGAGATTCTTTTACATTCTCTATTAAACTTAAGGTTATAAATATGCCCTTTTCAGTTTAAAATACTTAATAGAAAAGCTAGAATTTTTAGAATCTTCTTTAATGTTCAAAAATAGATCTATAGGTGCAGGATTAAAAAAGAAGAAAATTATTTGTTTCAAAGATTTGGGATAAATTTGGGTATTATTTAGAAATTTCTTTAAAAGTGAACAAACCCGCAAAGAGCATTGATAACCAAGAAGAGAAAAACCCGGATTAAACCCACAAACTAGTCAGGTTTGTGTGTCGTCAAATAAAAGCATCCTCCTCAGCCTCTTCTTGGTTGTCATTTAAAATTCAAGCGGAGCAAAAAAGTTTGGGTATACTAAATAGAGCATTAAGAAACCTAACTAGACGGATGGTTAGATCCTTATTAGTAATTATTGCCTTAAGCATTTCTTTATCGATCATGATTTCGATTCCTGCAGGATTATTGGCTAATGAGGAATCCACTAGTCTTATGGCAGATAATTTAGGAAACACTATTAATGAAACCAGTAGTTCGATAAATGAAACATTAAGTCAAATTGATGTTTCTATGTCTTCAAATTTTGCGGGTTTTGGTTTTAGGCCAGATAGTACGTCATCATCGGGTATGCCATCTATGCCTAACGGTGGTTCAGGGGGGAGTGATTCTAGTTCAAGTCGTCCTTCTGGTATGCCTGAAGACTTCGGTGGTTTTGGTGGTGGTGATATTTCTGGACAATTTGGTGGAGCTTCTCAAGCTGCGACTCCGATGAATGCGAGTTTATATTCTGACATTGCCGATATTAGCGGGGTATCAGCTATTGAAGAGATTCTTGAAGCTTCCGAAGGAAGTAGTAATCAAACAACAACAATGATGGGTCGAGAATTTACAACTCAAATTACAGATTATACAATTAGGGGGATATCGTTGACTTCTGATCTTATATCGAATTATGGTGTGTTACCTACCAACATCCTTGAAGGGAGGAACATTCAAGCAGGCGAAAGCAGTGTTGTTTTATTAAGTGAAAATAATTCAGCTTTTTTTGAAGCAGATGTTGGCGATACAATTGAAATTTTAGACCAAAGCTTCACTGTAGTTGGTATCTATGAACCCACTTCAATTATAGATGAGCTGGTGCTTTACATGAGCCTTTCTGATGCTCAGACAATAACCAATAACACTGGATATATCACGAGCATAACCGTTTTCACCTCCAGCAGTGATATTGTAGACACCGTAGCAAACGAAATCAAATCACTTCACTCAGAATTAACAGTTACCACTCAACAAGACACTTTAGAAGAGCTTCAACAACAACAGGAGCGATACACAGAAGCATTAGAAAGCGCAGAAGCATCCATCGCATCAACTCAAGCAACCGCAATACAAGAAATCATCGTAGTAATTGCAGCCTCAAGCATGATTGTTTTGTTTGTTATGTTATATACAGTGCGAGAGCGAACTAAAGAAATTGGTACTCTTAAGGCAATCGGATTTAGCAACAAGGTAGTAATGGGTCAATTCATAATTGAAGGTCTACTGCTTAGTGCGATTGCAGGGATAATAGGTATTGCTATAGCTAGTTTTGCAGCGCCAACTCTATCTTCCCTTCTGCTTCCAAGTGTAGGAAGTAGTATGGGCTTTGGCAATATAGTCGCTTCTGCTTCATCAGTGACATTAAGTCCAATACTCATTTTAGAAGCATTTAGTGGAGCTATGGCTCTTGGTGTAATTGGCAGTTTATATCCTGCTTGGAGAGCAGCGAAAATTAGACCAGCGGAGGCAATGAGATATGAGTAATATCAATGAACCAGTACTAAAAATAGAGAATTTACAGAAGAGATTCACACTTGGTAAACGTCAAGTGCAAGCCCTAAACAACGTAAATGTTCAGGTAAACAAGGGTGATTTTGTAGCAATAATGGGTCCTTCAGGTTCGGGTAAAACAACTTTACTAAATATAATTGGTTGCATTGATAAACCAAGTGAAGGAAAAGTGATATTGGATGGGATAGATGTTGGAAAAATGTCTGAAAGCCAACTCTATAAAATTAGAAGAGATAAAATGGGGTTCGTATTTCAATCTTTTAATCTATTGCCCTACTTGAATGCTAGAGAAAATGTAGAGTTACCTATGGAAGGTAAAATTAAATCCAAGATAGAAAGAAAAAATAAAGCTAGTAAATTGCTGGCAATGGTTGGTCTTTCTGGAAGAGAAAACCATAGACCTAATCGTTTGAGTGCTGGAGAACAACAGCGTGTTGCCATTGCCCGTGCATTAGCTAATGACCCTGCTATTATTCTTGCAGATGAACCAACGGGGAATTTGGATTCTAAAAATAAGCAGGAAATTTCCAAGTTACTTGCTAATCTTAACTTGACTCATAAAACTACCATAATTATAGTTACACATGATAGTCAAGTTGGTCTACAAACTAAGAGACTGCTGCTGCTTAAAGATGGAAAAATTATGAAAGAAAAACAAGGTGTACTTTTATCAAAAAAGCTTAATGATATGCTGAAAGACAAAGACGAATTTTCAGATCTTATAGATGCGGGTAATGATGATGACTGAGAATCCACTCCCCCAAATTTTTCCTGTTCCTGAACCAGAAAAAGCTAAACGGTCTATAGTGCCTCTTGTGGCACTTGTTTTAATTTGTTTACTTGCAGGTAGTTTCATTGGTTATGCAGTAACTTTTTCAGTTCTTGATGGGCGAATTAATCAATTACAGTCACAGCTTCAATATTCTCAAAGTGGAAACACAGACACTTCTGGTTCGACATATATTTTAGGTGATAATGCTTCACTTTCAAGTCTATATCAAAATATCAAAAGTTCGGTTGTTGTAGTTCAAGACATTGTCTCTGAGTATTACAGAGGTCGACTGTATGGTTATTCAGTGCAACTGGGCTCAGGATTCATTACAACTGTAAATGGTGAGCAAGTTGTTGTTACAAATAACCATGTTGTTGAAGGTTCAACTAATATTACAGTAACATTTGCTGACGGAAACACTTATTCAGCGAGCATGTTAGGTTCAGATGCTGCAGCTGATTTAGCAGTTTTAAGTGTTGATTCTATGCCTAGCGGTGTTAAATCGTTAGCGTTGCTTAGTTCTTCAACATTAAGTGTAGGTGATCCCGTAGTTGCGGTTGGTTCACCTTATGGATTATCAGGAACATTGACAAGTGGTATCATAAGCGCTTTAGGTAGAACTATTACAGTAAGTGATAGTAGTTCATCAAGTGGTAGTACAACCATTCCGGATGTAATTCAAACATCTACTCCTATAAATTCAGGTAATTCTGGAGGACCACTAATCAACTATGATGGTGAAGTTATTGGTATAACCACTGCTGCGGTCAGTGATTCTGAGGGATTAGGTTTTGCAATTCCATCTGATACAATAATACGCGAAATAGTCGCCTTGGTTGACACAGGATCATATAATAATCATCCGTCATTAAATGCTGTTGGAGTTGACATGAATTATCAAATCGCTCAACAAATGGGCTCAAGCGTTACATACGGCTGGCTTGTAGAAAGCGCCCCTGAAAATAGTGGTCTTCAAGGAGGTTCCATTAAAGCAACAATCTTGGGCTCAACAGTAATTATAGGTGGAGACATAATTATTGGCATTGAAGGAAAAACAATTACAAACACTGATGATTTATTATCTTATCTTGAAAAATTTACGGTTCCAGGACAAAATATCAACGTTACAGTAATAAGAGATGGCTCAACACAGACAGTTTCAGTACAAGTAGGCAGTCTATAGTTCATCTTTTAATTTTTGAAAGTTGTTAGAACCTAATATTCCAGTTACTCTAGTTTAAATTCCCCAATTATCAATAGAGCAAATAATTAGTTATTACTGAAAAAAAGATGTTATTTTATGCGTCCAGACGCCCATTTGCTAAAGCTTATAGGTGTTATTTTGATTATAGGTGCCTCTCCTTCTTTCCAACCGCCATCTTCTGTTTGGTATTCAGGATACTTTTCTTTCAAAAGAGATTGCGCATAGCGGTATTCTTCACCATTCCACATGATTTCAGCTTCACCTTGAATACGGATGCCTTTGATGTTTGACCAATTATTCTTGTCAAAATCATCAAAAACCAAAGATACTTGAGGATTTGCTTCGATATGTTCTAGCTTTGGTGTATCTGGGTCAGATGCAAAATAAAGGAATACTCCATCAAAAACCGTCCAAATTGGTCTAACAACTGGTTCGCAGTCTTCAGTTGCAGTTGCTAATCGGCAAACTGGCATTTCTTGTATGAAAGTTTTATCAGATTTTGTAAGTTTAAGTCTCATTCTACCACCACAATATATTGAACTTGGTACAGGATACTACAATAGTCTATCTGTATTTTAGATATAAATTAAGACCTTTTTAAGCAATACTGTATTGCTGACGGACAGACAGTTATTAGATTGGTTTATTCCAGTAAATTACCTGTTTATAATGCCAGGCTACAGGAAAGTTTTGGTCGTCAAATATGATGTCAAGTTTTGTTCCATATTCTGCAAGCGCTTCTTGCAAAGCATTCCAGATCTGAGTTGATTTATCGTCAGGTTGCCATAAACCCCAGATGGTATCGCTTGGGTTTCGCATGCCCCAACCATAATTTCTTGGCAAAACCAATGCCGCCTCAGCTGTTGATGATTTACAGGTTGCTTGTGATCCTTGCACTTTTTCATTCCAAAAGCGGTGTAAAGCTTCAAAATGTTCATCCTGTAAAAGCCCAATGCCGTTATTATCAGGTGAATAATTGAAGACAATTACATATTGAGCGCCATTATCATAAGCTAAACTCATTTGGTTAAACATTTCTTCTCCCCTTGCCAAGTAAGGCGCTTCATTAGATTTCCAAGTAAGCATTGCACCCCATTCTTTGTTTTGCATATTTGCTGCTCCTCTAACAAGCGCCATATGCTGAATGTCTGTATGGTTCCAGCCGAATTCTGTAAGTACAACGTTATAACCGCCCAGATAGTCAAACCAGTATAAGCCATAATCAGAAGTGAATGTTTTAACAGACGACTGATTTTGTAACCAACCTAAAACTTGTTTTAGATTACCTAAATAATCTGTTGCACCTTCATTATATGTTTGAATTGGTCGAGAAGCCCACAATTTCTGGTAAGGTGTAAACTGAGAAATATTGCCTCGGTTAGTCACTGTTGAAACTGAGCCGTCTATTTTCCGTGAGGTTACTATCCCATTTGAATTATATGTTAATGTTTCGTTGAGTGTTTGATAAGTAATGGTGCCATTAGTATAGTATTTAGTCCAACTCATATTTGGTATATTACTTGAAAAGTCATGACCTCCTGAATTAAATAATTCTATTAATCCTGAGCTGAAAAAAGTTATTTCTGTATCGTTGACTTCAATAGAAACGTCTCCATCCCTGTATTTAGTTATTTTTTTATCTGTGTTTTCATAAAGATCAAGTTGTGTATCAAGCATTTTTCCGCCAGGTTCATCACCATAATATAAACCTAAGAAGTGCTCACCCCAAGACTTGGTTACATTAAGAAAAGCACTTACAACTGCCCTATTGGAATAGTAAGAACCATAGTACACTATAATATCTAACCCGCAATCGACTGCGTAATCACAGATAATCTTGGTTGCCGTTAAATTTTCCTGTAAAGGACCTGACTGTAAAATAAACAGATTAGTGTAGTTCTTTACCTTGTCAATAAGTACTTTAGCTTCATCGATAGAGTTGCCGCAATATGTTACTCCAACATAGAACGGTTTCTTAGATAGGCTGTAACTTTGCATGATAACAAAAGCTGAAAGCAAAACAACAATAATTAAAACTACTGATAAAGCCATTACCAAGCGTTTTTTCATTTTTAGTCTTCCGTATAATCGCTATTTACTCGTAACGTCAGAGGTTAAATGGTTTCAGGTACATTCTTTTACAATAAAGAGTTTCAAGTGAGCGTCTTTTAAGATTTTAACCTAAGGCACTATGTATTAAGAGTAAATTCTATTACTGACAACAATAAAAGTACTAAAAGAAACACTTGTGTTAAAGTAGTGGTTTAATTTTCCAGAAAGGTTTAATTGAACTACAGTGTAATGGATTGGCTGAAATCACTAAACCAGGTGTAAAGCGCTGTGCGGGATTCCCCAAGCCTGGTATGGGGCAGGCCTGCTAAGTCTGTGGTCG
>CAZXGX010000088.1:5316-8776 GCA_964640475.1 uncultured Candidatus Bathyarchaeia archaeon | reverse complement strand
ATTGACGCTCAAACAAAAAATTATCAACGGACTCAAATGGAGTTTTATAGAAAACACCTCCAGCCTAGGATTATCATTCGTTATTGGTATCATTCTTGCCCGACTATTGACACCGCGAGAATTTGGATTAATTGGAATGATAACCATCTTCATCGCTATTGCGGCCCCATTTGTAACCGGTGGTTTTGGTTTGGCTTTAATTAGAAAGCAGAATTGCTCTCAAACAGATTACTCAACAGTTTTTTATTTCAACCTTATTGTCAGTCTGTTATTTTATTTATTATTATTTTTTACTGCAGAAGAAATCAGTAATTATTTTAATGAGCCGTTGTTAAAACCAATAGTGCGCGTATTGGGTCTGTGTATTATTATTAATGCGTTTTCATTCATTCAATCTATTCGATTAAGGAAGCAAATAGACTTCAAGCTGCAGACTAAGATTTCAATTATAGCAGTTGTTATATCCGGAACCGTGGGTATAGCTATGGCATATACGGGATACGGGATTTGGAGCCTCATAGCCAAAACCATTTTAGGTTATTTGCTAACTTCTATCTTTTTATGGTGCTGGAATAGATGGAAGCCATCATTCATATTTAGTTTTTCATCATTTAAAGAATTGTTTTCTTTTGGCAGTAAATTACTCGTGAGTGGATTGATAGATACAATATATAGAAATGTATATTACCTTATCATTGGCAAATACTATGCTGCAGCAGAATTGGGTTACTATAGTCGCGCAGAGCAGTTTCAGTCATTGCCTTCAGCCAATCTTCAGGGCATTATCGGAAGAGTAACATATCCAATTTTATCAACCATCCAGGATGATATACCAAGGTTAAGAGAAACTTATAAAAAATTAATCAGGAGTACGATGCTTGTTACTTTTGTTCTCATGCTCGGCATGGCTGCTGTCGCCAGACCTATGATTCTAACTTTGATTGGCGAAAAATGGGAGCCCTCTGTAATTTATCTGCAATTGCTATGCTTTGTAGGCATGTTCTATCCTTTAAATGAGCTTAATCTTAACATGCTCATGGTACAAGGTAGAAGTGATCTTTTACTGCGCCTCGAAATTATTAAAAAGACATTAGCTATCCCCGTAATAGTGATCGCGGTTGTTTGGGGAATAAAAGCGATGATTCTCAGCATGATGTTACTTTCATTAATTGCCTATTATCTCAACAGTTATTGGTCAGGCTTTTTTATAGGATATTCATTTCTTGAACAAATCAAAGATGTCCTTCCCTCGTTTCTATTAGCTGTAATAATGAGTTCCATTGTGTTTGCCGAAGGATTACTTATCCCACTGCCCCCGTTACATTTGCTTATTATTCAACTGATAACAGGCGCGTTATTGGCATTTGGCATTTGTGAAGGATTTCATTTTAAGGACTACCTTTATATTAAGAGTATCGTTAATGATAATTTTCTGAAAGGTGATCATATATGACTGAAAAACTGAAGAAACTGATTTATGTAAAGAAAACCATTCCTGACTTTTCAATGGAAGAAGTAACAGATGGGTTGAAGGAAATATGAGCAACCACGGGCTAAAAAATGGGGGAAGTTGTTGGAGAACCCTTAATCTGGAGACTACAATATATCAATGATAATCGATATCTTGAATAAAATATCTGGAAACTGGTATAAAGAAAATATTTACTTTAAATACCGAGTCCATAAGATGTTACCGTGGCAGCGCGGGTTAGCGCGGTTCTTTTTTATGCCGATGGACTTGGGGCTAAAATTTAATAAATTTATAAGGCATAGATTGGAAATAACAAGAGTTGAAATGCCCATTACTACCCGATGCACCCTGCACTGCAGAGACTGCGGCAACTTGATTCCTTTTTATACACATCCAGTTGATTTTGATATTAACCTGCTTACAAAGGATGTCGACGACTTTCTGTATAATGTTGATCGGGTCCATCGTTTTATCATCATGGGCGGTGAGACCTTCCTTTATCGAGAACTATATAGACTATTAAATTATTTAATTATGCAGAATAAAATTGATTTGGTGCATCTTTTTACCAATGGATCCATAATTCCGGGAGCCGACATCCTGCATTTGCTGCGGCACCGTAAAATCCTTGTAACAATCAGCAGTTATCCGGTGGAGGTGTCACCCAACAAACCCCGCTTCATTGATACAATGGAAGCAAACCATATTAATTATATAGCAGAAGATCTTTTATGGGCAGATCTGGGTGGTTTTAATCCATCCGTTAATGACAGCGTGAAGGCGATAAAGCATCGTTTTGCCAACTGTAAAAGAAAATTATGCCATACTCTAAGTAACGGCGAATATCATTTGTGCCCAAGGTCAGTTCATGGTGCAAAATTGGGTCAATTCTTACCGAATGACTCGGACAGAGTGATTTTTCGGGACAGGAAAAATCCTCAAGCAATTAGAAAGGAACTGCAGGAGCTGTTCGATAAAGATTATATTACCGCCTGTAGTAAATGCACAGGCAGCACTGATAAAACTCTGCCTCCTGGTGTTCAAATGGATAGAGGCACAATACTCCTTAAAAAAAGTGATAGTCAATCTTCATTGGCGGTAGAAAAATAGATTACAGCGTTTCCAGAAATGATAGGGGGGAAAAGCTTTTTTTTTGAGAGTCATTCACAAACCAAAAGTGCCACTAAAATACAGCATCACGGCCTATAATAAATACAAATGAAGCCGGCGCAGGCTTTCCAATAAGATAGGCATGGAAAAAGCTGAAAGGCATATTTGGGTACCAATAAAAAAACATTTAAAGAAGCGGAAGAACCATGTACAGTATAAGCGTAATCATACCGGCGTTTAACGCCTCTCTTTATCTGGCAGAAGCCATTGAAAGCGTGCTTGCCCAGACCATTCCCGCCGATGAAATAATCGTGGTTGATGACGGTTCTGAAGATGAAACGGCAGGTGTGGCGGAGAAATTCCATCGTGTTCAAGTCATTCGCCAACCAAATCGGGGTTGTGCGGTCGCGCGCAACACAGGCATTGCCGCCTCATCGGGGAAATGGCTGGCTTTTCTCGATGCCGATGATATCTGGTTACCGGAAAAGTTGGCTCTTCAATCCGATTATTTAAAATTAAATTCATCGTGTCAGGCCGTCTTTGGCATGACGGAAAACTTTTTCAGCCCGGAGTTGGATTCAGAGCAGCGCTCAAGTCTTTATTGTCCACCCGATCGACTAAGCGGCATCAGTGCCGGCGCAATGCTGATCAGACGCGATACTTTTTTTCAAGTAGGCGAGTTTAATCCCATCATGAGGCTGTCGCAGTTTATTGAATGGTTTATGCAATTTTCAGAGGCGGGAATGACATATCACGTTTTACCGGATTTAGTGATGCGCAGAAGAGTGCATTTGAAGAACACTACAGCTCTGAAGCGGAAAGACGTTCATAAAAACTATCTTAAGATTGCCCGGTCCAGAATTCTTCGTTCAAAGAATA
>CAZXGX010000088.1:0-5216 GCA_964640475.1 uncultured Candidatus Bathyarchaeia archaeon | reverse complement strand
CAAAGAATACATCATTGACATAACCAAAATTTGTTTTTATACTTCCGGCGAAAATTTGAAGGATAAAAAAGGATTGTTTATGGAAAAGTATTTTGAAATCAATGTTCCAGCAGTCATCAGCGAGCCCATGGAAGATGAGGCTGTGGTCATCAACCTGGATAATGGATGTTATTACAACCTCAATAAGACGGCGACTCAGGTATGGAATTTTCTTGATCAGGGATATTCGTTAAATAAAATAGCCACGTATGCGGCAAGGTTTTATCCTGGGGATACCGAAAGCATTCGTTCGGACTTTAACATATTTATCAAACGTTTGATCGACGAAGAGCTTATCCGCGAAATTGAAGGTCATCACGTTGGTGAAATACATGCGGATGGATTCGATGGTCATTCCTATAAAAAGCCTGATTTTGAGAAATTTTCCGACATGCAGGATATGCTGCTCTTGGATCCAATTCACGAAGTTTCAGAAAAGGGCTGGCCGCATCAGAAAAAACAATGATTAATGAATAAATTTGAAACCATTTTGCCGGACATTCTGGATTATTTCAACGAATCTCAAAGCAAAGCCGCAAACATCAGAAAAAGACTTATTAACATCGGCGGCCCAGTTCTTCTGACATATTCTTCGGATATTCTTGAGCAAAGCCTCTTCAAAGCATTCGAACATCTGGAGTTCACCGGAACAGACATAGAAGCGGCGTTCACTATTTTTGCCTGCGACGCCGATATTTTAAATTGTGACTTGCCCGGCTATGACTGGCTCAATGAAATTTCAAATAATAAGGATGAAATTGTAACGTATAATTCTGGAGATATTCATGCGCTTTTCAATCCGAAGAGCGGTATTTTCAGCATGTTCGATAACGGGAGGAATCGGGGATTTTATTATCTGCCGAAAGCCGTGAATATTCCTTTTTATGAAAAAGCCGCGCCGATGCGCATGCTGCTACACTGGTGGTGTGAAAAAAACGGCCTGGTTCTGGTTCACGCGGCGGCGATTGGCGGAGATACAACAGCTTTCCTGCTGGCGGGAAGAGGTGGCACAGGAAAATCAACGACGGCTATACTGGCCGCGCGTAATGGTTTTAAATTTCTGGGAGACGATTACGTGATTCTGGAGAACAACTCAGGGCCGATAGTGAATAGCGTTTATAACAGCGTCAAGTTCCGCTGGGAGATGCTGGAACGCATACCCACAGCGGAAGAATCTTGCCTGAATAATCAGAATGATGAAAAGGGATATTTTTTCCTGCATGATAAAAAACCCGATTCTTTAATTAGAAGTTTGCCGCTCAAGGCTGTTTTATTGCCAGTGATTGAAGGACGTCAGAAAACATCTTTCGATCGCATATCGCGAAGCAAAGGCCTGATGGGACTCGCGGCCAGTTCCATTTTTCAGATGCCAGGCAGTGGCAAACGAACATTGCAAACGCTTGCCGGCATACTGAAAGACATTCCCGTTTATCAACTGTTGCTGGGGAATGATAACACGGAGATTATGGACGCATTAAAATATTTTCTGGCTGCAGCAGAAAGCGAAGGGGGGATATGGGAAAGCCGAAGGTAAGTGTGATCATACCGGTGTATAACGGAGAGAAGCATCTGGATGATTCCATCAACAGCGTCCTGAATCAGCACTACGACAACTGGGAATGTATCGTTGTTGATGACGGCTCAACGGACGGAAGCGCTTCAGTTATTAAAAAGTATAAGCCGGTTATTTATCTGCAGCGGGAGAATGCCGGAGTGGCGGCGGCCAGAAATTTGGGCATTGAAAAATCATCCGGCGAGTATCTGGCTTTTCTTGACGCGGATGACATCTGGGATCCCAGAAAACTGCTGCTCCAGATAAGATATATGGAAGCAAACATAGATATCGGATATTCTTTTACAAAACACAGTCTGTTTCTGGATGAAAACATGAATGAATATCCTTCGTGGGTTCGAACGCAACGGCAGGAACAGGAAATGACAGCCTACATTCCCAGCGCTTTGGTTGCTCACCGATGTGTTTTTGAGGCCGTGGGCAATTTCGATGTGAATTATAAGGTTGGCGAAGACAGCGACTGGTTTATGCGAGCCAGAGACGCGGGATTTAAAATGGGCGTTATTGAAGAAAATCTTCTCCGCAAACGTGTTCACGCACGCTGTCTTTCCGGCAACGCAGAACTCAGCAAGGCTAATCTTTTGAAAATAGTCAGGACTTCCCTCAAGCGGGCGAAGTCAGCCGGTCAGATTAGTGTCATCATTCCCGTTTACAACGGAGAAAAGTATCTTGCTGAAGCTTTACAGAATGTTCTAAATCAATCCGTGAAACCTCTTGAAATCCTGATTGTCGACGATTGTTCAACGGACAGAACGGCGGAAATAGCGCATCGTTATGGCAACTGCATCCGCTATATCAGGCGCGAGAAGAACGGTGGAGCTGCCGCCGCCCGCAATGATGGAATCAAGAATGCTGCTGGTGATTATATCGCATTTCTTGATGCTGATGACTACTGGGACAAGCAAAAGCTTGCAATGCAGCTGCGGGAGATTAAAAAACCGGGCGCGGCTAAAATGATTTTCGGTATGACTGCTAATTTTTACAGTCCGGAAACCGGTGAGGATTTCCGGCGGCAATATCAATGTACAGGAGATCCGATAAAAGGTGCGCATCCCGGTACACTGCTCATGAGGAAGGAAGATTTTCTTAAAGTCGGTCTTTTCTCGGAAGAGTATAAGACGGGGGAATTTATTGAGTGGTATCAGCGCGCGCAAGAAACGGGAATGACATCGAGTTTTTTGCCGGATGTTTTGATGTATCGCAGGATTCATCCGTTGAATCACGGCATTGTGCAAAAGCGTCAAAACGATGATTACGCTCGCATTGTTAAAGATATGCTGCTGCGTAGAAGAAAGAAGGAAGCGGATGGTTAAACCTGACGAGCTCTTACTGTTACATGCCATCTTGGAAGAAAGCGATAGCAAAGCCCTCACCTATTATGAGAATTGGACCGAAGCCGTGGACTTCGAAAAAATAGAAGGAGGCAGCTTCCGACTGCTACCTCTTTTGTATAAAAGGTTGGCCGAAACGGGTCAGTCGATTTCACACCTGAACAGGTTGAAGGGCATCTACCGTCAGTCCTTGTATAGGAACAGTTTACTTTTCCATAATGCTTTATCAGTAATGACCGAACTGGAAAACCTGGGAGTGCCGGTTATCTTGCTTAAAGGCATTGCCCTTGTCGCAGCTTATTATGAGGACATCGGTGCTAGACCGATGAATGATGTCGATTTCCTGGTACAAGAGGGTGATGTCGAAAAGACTCTGCGCTTTCTTAAAGAGCGAGGGTGGCAGAGCAAATATGGCTGCTCACTTGGCAAACCGGCCAAGCATATCCATTCTCTCGATTTGCGAAGCCCAGATGGTTACGAATTGGATGTTCACTGGCGCGTTTTTTATCAGTGTCCCTGGGACGGGGCAGACCTGACGATTTGGAGACATGCGGAGATGCTTGCATTCAAAGGAAAAAAAATCAGGATTTTGAGCCCTGCCCAGCAGATTCTGCATAACTGTTCCCACGGCATTCGCTGGAATAATCTATCTTCAATTCGCTGGATTGTTGATGTTTTGAAGATCATGAAAAAAAGGGCAGACTCGATTGACTGGGATCTGCTGGTCTCAGAAGCGGCTGAGCGAAAACTTACTGTGACCATGTTGCATGGACTAAGTTTTCTGAATTCTAAATTTGATGCCAAGATTCCTGAGCAGGTCTTAAGCAGGCTGGCCGCATTGCCTAAAGATCCGCAGGAGATTCGTTTATTTCAAATACTGACTTTACCACCACGCTTCGGCAACATGCGTCACAAATGGTTGATGCACAGCTACGGCATGGGACCTGCTCCCTTCTGGGAAAAAGCTGCTTTGTTTCCCGAATATTTGAAAAACGAGTGGGAATTGCAGTCAGTCCGCCAGCTGCCGCTCTACGTCATAAAAAGAATCAGTCAAAGGCTGGTCCAACGCCATCCTGTTCAGGCAGGATTATGATTGTGTTAGCTGTCTGTAAAATTGATACATTTTTTATAAGGAGATTTAGGCCTATTTCTCACAAGACAGGAGATAAAAAGTGTCTATTGAGCACCTGAATCCATATAAGAAAATATTTACTTTCTGGGAGCCGAAAGAAGATGTGACACCATATTTGAAATTGTGCCTCAAAACATGGGAAAAAAGATTGCCTCAGCATAAAATAATCATACTGAATTATTCGAATCTTGATGATTATATCCCACCTGGAACCTATGATACTTCCTTGCTGAAAAAATTTAGACTTATGACGCAGAAAGATGCTGTCATGGTTGCTGTTTTAGAAGAGCATGGCGGAATATTTATGGATTCTGATACAATAGTTTTAAGAGATCTGAATCCCATTATAAGTAGATTGGATGATACGGAAGCAATTATGTTCGGGAAACATTGTGCCTTCATAGCAGCAAGGCCCGGATCTTATCTGCTTAGACTCTGGCGTAAAACGATTCAGGATAAAATGCTGCATATATTCAATGATGGTCAGAATATGAAGAATCTGTCATGGGATATTTTTTCAAACAGCGTACTGGAAAGTACCATGGACGAGATTATAATGAGCAGAAAGTTTATAAGTGCTATACAGAAATATACGGTCGATAAATGGGCCTTTTATTTAAACGAGAAAACTAAAAATGATAAAGTTGCATCATTCCGCGGACGCGAGTTACTTCATCGAATCAGTAATTCAGTTTCAGAAAGAAAACGAAATCTGTTGTTCAGTACTATTTATAAAAGATATTTAACCATGCTTGACAGCAATGAATATGGGTTTATTCCTGAAGCAAAATATTTTAAGTCAAAATTAATGGAACCTCAGGAAAAATATCGGCAATTCTGGTTTGCCAATAAAGGCGATATTAAAAACGTATTTATGGATAAACAGAGTCTCATCGGCCTTCATAATTCATGGACACCTCAGTGGTATAAGGATTTCTCAGAAAAGGAGATCCTGGAACATGACTGTCGGCTTTCCAGGACTTTACAGTCATTACTTGAGAGCTAAATGGTTATGAAGTAATAAATCTGGATTTGTTTGGACATTAGATCCAAATTCAGTAAATATTCAAAGATACTGCTATCCCAATACCAGTCTAATAAATTCAGTTGTTTTTTTATTTCGGTAGTTTCTTCTACTACC
>CAZXGX010000087.1:0-8793 GCA_964640475.1 uncultured Candidatus Bathyarchaeia archaeon | reverse complement strand
CACTACAATGATTATTACACCCAGATATTTTGGGTTTTCAGCGATTTTTTTAAAAGCTTTATGAGGTGCGTACAAAACGCCCAAGAGGTCGTTAATGATCAAATCAGTTAAACTCCGTATTTCACATCAACGCTCCTATTAATTAAGTTTATACCAAATGTCTTCCAACAAAAAAATTTACAGAAATTCTGAAATTAGATAAAAGAAAGAAAAAAAGTTCCAAATAGACGCGATTCACATACAAAAAAAGTTTTGTAGGTTATCCAAGCGATAGTTACATACCTTGCTTAAGCCGCCTATAAGTCACATAGTCAACAAATTCGACAAAGGGATTTTCTGCTTGAGATTTAACTGTGATTTTTTGACGGTTTCGTTTATCTAACAGTTGATTTGTTGTCCTCAATAGATATGCGTCGCTTCCTGCACCTGAACCGTAACTTGCAACTAAAATTTTCTCATCAGGTTTAGCAATGTCTAGAACTGCAGCTAACCCAACAAGAGCGGCTCCTGAGTAAGTGTTACCGAATTTCGTCATCTGAATCGCTGGCATATACTGTTCCTCTTTAAAGCCAAGATCCTTAGCAACCCGGATTGGGAAGGTTGGGTTTGGCTGATGTGGTACAAAATAATTTATGTCAGAAGCATTGAGGTTGAAGCGTTCCATAAGCGTAGATGCTGCTTTACGTACATGTTTATGGTACGCTGGATCGCCAGTGAAGCGTCCCCCATGCATAGGATAGGGTTCACCATCTCGACGCCAGAAATCCGGCGTATCAGAAGTACATGAATACCAGCCTTCAACTTCAGCAATAACATCCTGTTTACCAAAAATGAAAGCAGCACCACCATATCCAACAAAAGCGTCTAATTCTCCACCAGGACAGCCTCTAGGTGCAGCTTGAGAATTATCTGCGCCAATAACCATAGCGTATTTTATGCCTGATTTAGAGTAGTTAACAAGTGCGCATGCGTCTTTGAACATGCTAGTCCCTGCTTTGCAAGCAAATTCTGTGTCAATAGCATCCACACCTTGAACATCACCGTCTTCTTCACCTAACTGCAGTACTTGAGCAACTTTAGAGGCAATAGGTTTAACAGCATATGGATTAGATTCTGAGCCCACATAGACTTTTCCTACCCACGAGTTATCAATACCTGAATGAATAAGAGCAAGTTTTCCTGCTTCAACAGCTGCTGTAATCGAATCCTCATCGACAAATGGTACAGCTCGCTCTATTCCGCCGTCTTTTATACGGAAACGTGAAGTGTACATGCCATATCCAACGATTCCTGGGGTGTCATAGTCTTTGCTTGGTTCAATTATCCTATATTCTTGATGGGGATAGTATTCGTCTGCTAATGTGAACGCTAAGGATATTGTTGGAATAACCTCATGTTTGCCTACTGAATAACGTCTTCTGAATCTTGGTATAACTTCTCTGCCTTCAAGACTTGAAAAGTCAATATCTTCCTTGCATAGAAGCTGATCAGTTAATCTCGCCGGCACTCGAATTTTGCCACCGTGAAAACTAACGATGCCATAGATGAAGCGTCCAAGTTTTGTAAACTTATTTGTGGGTTCATCAATTAGTGTACAAAGTTCTAGTTTCCCTTTATCAAAGAAAAGGTTAATGCTGTCCATTTTTCCATAGCTTTTTCTACCGCAGTTTCCACAGTAGTCTCTTACTTCAAAGTATTCTTTTCCACAGATTTTACATCGACTAGCCTTTAGTCTATCGCCTAAAAAGGATACTCTGCGTTCAATCGGTTCACTGCTCATCTTGATCTCTCCCTAAAATGCTAACATACGCTTTAGTACCGAAACCTTCGAATTCCAAAGCACAACCATTTTTTGGCGTTGAATTGTCAATTGTTACTTGTCTTGCATCAGCTTTGCCAGTTAGTTGCCTGAAAATTTCATAAATCTGTGCTCCACCAGTAGCCCCCAAGGGGTTTCCGTCAGCTTTAAGACCACCGTTCATGTTAACGTAAAGTTCGCTTCCTTCAAACATGTAGCAACCTTTACTGTTAGGGTAACTTTCACCAATACCTTTCCAAGCCGTTCCAGGTTTACAGTATCCTAAGTCTTCAAGAGAAACCATTTCCATCATTGTTGATTGATCATTTACTTCAACAACACGCATATCCCAAGGGGTTAACTTGCAGGACTTTAATGCTTTTTTCATAGCCATTTGTGCTGCTACAAAATGCGTTAAGTCTTCTCTTGCAGAGTAATCAAGAAAATCAGTTGCTGAAGCACAACTCTTAACATAAACAGAATCTGCATTAATTGTTTTAGCAACAGTCTCATTAGTTAAAATCAATGCTGCTGAACCATCAGAAATTGGTGCAAAATCAAATAAGCCTAAAGGTTTGTGAGCTGCCTTTCTTGCACTTATTACATTTTCAACGCTGATTTTTCTTTGATACTGCGCATAAGGATTTTTGGTGGCGTTTGCATGATTTTTAACTGCAACCTGAGCCAACGAATTATCAAGCTTAGACAAATCTTCTCCAACGATGCCGTATTTCTTGATATATGCTCGCATCATTAGTTCATGGTTAGCTTCTGGGGTGCCTCCTGCATAGTAACTCCATGGATCTTCAAGCAGCATTAAGTCATCATGAATTTTATCCCAGCGGTCAGTCATTTTTTCTATACCGCCGACAAGTACAGTACTATAGACTCCTGCTTGTATAGCGTGACAAGCAGTATGCAACGCACCGTTAAAAGATCGGGTGACTTCCATGGGAACGTGTAGTTCAGTTAGTTCTGAGAGGAAGCCTTCTTCCAAACCCAATTTGTTAGTGATTGGAAGCAGACAGTCTGACATAAAGCAGGCTTCTAAGTTTTTGCGTTCAAGATTACATTCTCTTGAGGCTGCAAGCCAAGCTTCTTCAATTAATTTTTCCGGTTCTTTGCCGTAGTGCTCACCAAACTTGGTTCTGCCCACAGCAACTATTACGGGTCGATTTTGCATGTTTAGCTTTCTTCCCTGATTTAACAGCATTAACCCTTTTCTAAAAAGACTATTAAGTGTTTGCCATATTTTACCTATGTTAGGTTTAAAAAGCATAATCAACAAGCAGTGAAAGGCTAGTTATGGTTATGGTTTGCTATCTCATTTTCTGTTATTTGTTGCTTTAGATTTTTTATAAGGTTCTGTAAGCTTAAACTTAGTTCTACAGGATATTCTTTGACATTTGTTAATTCTTTATATTGCTCTGGAAGTTTTGAAAGATTTTCTGCAGCGAAAGCCTTTATCTCCTCAAGTGATGGCAAACTGTAAACGAGTCTGCCCTTATCTATGACTTTAACAAGTAAAGGTTCAGCATCCACTTTTTCTTCCGCCAAAGTAATCATGTCTTTCAAATAAACGCCTTTTTCATTTTTGAACCTGTAAACCTGTTTTCTACCAGGCAAAGTAATTTTGTCTTTACTCAACTTCATTATAGGTGAAAAAACATTCGGAGCAGTCATGGTTTCACATAACTTATAGATCCCGTCAATATATGGCCTATCTGCTGAGGTTCCCATTTTTGTACCAACACCAAACGAATCCAGTTCTGCACCTTTACTTTGCAGTTCAGCAATGCGGAATTCATCCAAATCACCGCTGGCAAAAATCTTAACAAACCCTAAATCATTTTCATCAAGAATCTTTCGGATTTTTTTGCTATTTTCTACCAGATCGCCACTGTCAAGTCTAACTCCGCCAAGCCTGTAACCTTTAGCTTCAAGTTCCTTAGCTACAACTACTGCCTTTTCAGCACCTGCAATCTCATCATAAGTGTCAATAAGTAAAGTTAACTTGTTAGGGAAAGTTTTAGCAAACGCTCTAAAAGCATCAATTTCTTTAGGATAAGCCATAATAAACGAGTGTGCCATGGTTCCAAACACTGGAATGCCATAAGTCATCCCAGCAAGAACATTAGATGTTCCTTGGCAACCTGCAATGTAACTACATCGAGCTACTTTCATTCCTGCATCAATGCCTTGCTCACGTCTTAAACCAAACTCAATTACTGCTTTGCCTTTTGCTGCATGAACTACCCGTGAGGCTTTAGAGGCAATCATAGTTTGCAAGTTAACGGTATTTAACAGGAAAGTTTCAATGATTTGGGCTTCAATTATAGGTGCGGTTACACGGATTAAGGGTTCATTTGGAAATGTTATGGTTCCTTCGGGAACTGCCCAAACGTCACCTGTAAACTTGAAGTCTTTTAGGTAATCAAGGAATTGCTGACTAAAACCCTGTTTTTTAAGGTAAACAAGGTGCTCTTGTGTGAATTTGATGTTTTGCAGATAAAGCAGAACTTGTTCTAATCCGGCAAATATGAAGTAAGAACGGTTCTCAGGTAGACGCCTAATAAATAAATCAAATGTGGCAGGCTCAAAATTTTTGTTATCAAAATAGCTTGCGCACATGGTTAACTCGTAGTAGTCAGTAAAGAGGCTCATGTTTTCCTCTTTTAAGGCACCCAAAAAAGGCTTCATGTGTTAGTAGAGAATGAGCTTATAATTTAATTCTTTCTGCAAAACGGTAGGTTTAACTGCTTTTAAGAAATATAGCCACTATTTATCGGCAATAGCACCAAATTTGTAAAGTTATTTTCCAATTATCCTGCTAATGGTAAACAACTGTACTATTTTGGCGTTCTATACATTAGACTTAAAAAGAGAACCTGCAGATAGACACTGAGGATGCATGCAGTTTGCCGCTACTATACCCGCTTAAACGTGTTCTGAGGAATCCTGGTCTTTTCGTCGCATTACTTGTAGGGATAGTTTTGGCTTCAACGTTTTTTGCTGCTATAAATATTAAAGCCAACTTATCAGCTGAACAGGCGCTTCAACAACAGTTAAAATCTGTCAATTCTGATCTAGAGTTTAGTGCAACCTTAAACTCCACAAATATTGCATACGCGATCAGCAATATTTCTAGTATAGAGGGCGTTAAAAGCGTTGACGTTGTCATTAGAACTAATCCTGTTGTTAACATTACTTTTAACAACCAAACGTCGAAATATTACTTGACTATGGCTTGTTTTCCTAACACTTCTCAAAGAATAAATGATGAATGGCTAAACCGACCCTCTACCGGTATTGCAGAGAATCAAACATACATTATTTTAGGGTCAATGCTAAAAAACAAGGTCAATATCGGGGATAATCTTTCAGCTGAAATCTACATTCAAACACCAAAGTATTGGAATTCGACCAGAGTTTACTTCAATCTAACAGTAGCAGGGTTTGCTGATTTCACAGAAAAAGGTTACTCATTAGTTTCAGGCAACTATTACTACATAAACCCACTTAGCCCCTACAGCGGCTCACAGAAGTATAACTACCAATCCGACATGCTAATCGTAAGCAAAGAAAACACTTTTGACAAACTTTATGAAAACATTTCCTACAGTGCCGTTTACGCAACATTCCAAATTACCCTAGACCATGATGCCCTGTTAAGCCCTTGGGACACAACGACATCAATCAAGAATGTGAAAACTGTTGCTGATAATATCCAAAATAATATCCTTGCTAACTTTGAGAATTTTGGCTATATAAACAACAACCTTGGAAACATCCTGATGAACTTCCAAGTTTCCTTTTCAAGCACCCTTTTAAATTATCTCTTAATTTCCTTCCCAGTATTCTTTGTTGCATGGTATCTAGGATCAACCGTCTCTGACGTATCCTTTAACATGCGTAGAAGAGAAATTGGCCTATTATCAACTAAGGGACTCTCAAGCGGACAAATTCAAAGAATGTTCTTCACTGAAGCCTTAACCATAGGATTAATTGGCGGCATTCTAGGTGTGATCGGCGGTTTAATATTAAACCAGCTTTTCATTGGAGAAGTAACTCTGGAAACAATATTTAGCACACAACTTTTCAGTTATCAGACAATGATCTTTACCGTTGCTTTTGGCATGGTTCTGTCCTTTTTTGCAGTGTTTTTCTCCGCGAAACGCGCTTCTAAGTTGCCAGCTGTTGATGCATTAAGAAATTATATGAGTATGGATACATACAAAACAACCCGAAAATTATTGCCGTTAATAGCATTTATTCTGGGAACATACAAAATTGTAGTTTTTGCTTTAGGCTTGAATGTGTCATCATTAATTAGTTCTTATATCCAAACTGGAGGATATTACCTCTCAATTATTCAGTACCCCATAGTTCAGATTGATTCATTTCTAACCTATTTTGGTCCCTTGCTTTTCTTCTGGGGATTTACAAAACTGCTCATGCAAAGCTCAACTAAATTCCAACAATTTATCTCTAAAATAACCTCAATCGGAGGGGATTTAGGTCATTTAGCTGCAAAGAACATTCGCCGAAATCCTGCACGCATAGCTGCCATAGCATTTATTGTAGCATTCATCATCGGATACAGTGTTCAAGTAAGTGGACAATTAGCAAGCGAGAAAGATTTTGTTGTTAGAAATTTACAGTATAATGTTGGCGCAGATGTTACTATTAATGTCATAAACGCAACTAAGGCGGAGCTTATTCTGAATGATATTTTAGCTAACGTTTCGGGAATAAAGAATGCAACTATGGAATGTCAACTTGCCCAAAGCAATGCTGGAACCGTCATGAAGACAATTGATCCTGATTCTTGGTTTGTCACGGCATACCATGAGAGTGACTGGTTTACTGGAGTCAGTATGGAACAAGCGTTTAACGCTCTAAAAGCAGATAATATGACTATTATTTTGGAACGCAGAGTTGCTCAACAAATGGACAAACAAATCGGTGACACTATAGGCATTGATTTCCCATCAGGCGGAAGAAAACTAACAATAGTCGGATTCTTCGGTCCAGAATCGGATCAAACATCAACAAATAGAGTCTGGTCAACAGATATAGGCTCATCAATATCATTTTTTTCGTATGTTGATCAAACTTGGTCGTACATACCAAGAAACCTATTCAACATGAGCAGCCCATACAGTGACGCTTTCCAGCTTGAAAATTTCGACACAAAAATAATGCTTAAACTAGAAGATAGCGTCAACGGAACAGCCGTAGCTGAACAAATAAGGGAGCTAGATCTTGAAATATATGGTGTTGACTCTTTTGATGAACAATGGATTTTATCTCAGCAAGGAAATAACAATTATACATATAATAGCCTCCAAATTTTAGATATTCAACAGTTAGGTCTTGTTTTCGCTGTTCTATCTGCATCAGTGGGCACAGGTCTAATCGCAATAGTTAGCCTTAGAGAAAGAAGCCGTGAAGCAACATTGATGAGTGTTAGAGGCTTATCCTATCGGCAATTAGTTAGAATGTTCCTCACCGAAAATATTGCTGTAATAACATTCTCAGTAATCCTTGGTTTAGCTGTAGGATTGATAATTGTTTACGGCAACATAACCTCAACTATTTCCGTATTAAATTATTTAGTTGAAAGGCGACTTGTATTTTCAACTGAATTCATAGGCACTGTAGCTTCCTATGTTGTAATAGTTTATGCTGCAACTATTATCCCAATTTTGGTTGTCACATGGAATTATGTTACTAAACTTGAAAGGATGATTAGAGTGAAATGAACAGATTTGACATAAAAGTCAGAGATTTAGTTAAAGTACACCATACAGGTAAGATTGAAGTACAAGCACTGCGTGGCTTAAATTTGGACATACCAGCAGGAGAACTTGTTTCCATTATTGGCCCAAGCGGAAGCGGCAAAACAACTCTGCTAAACATCATTGGCGGCCTAGACAAAGCAACAGCAGGCACAGTTCAAGTTGGAGAAAACAAAGTAACAACATTCTCAGTTAGACAACTAGTAGATTATAGACGAAAGACAGTTGGTCACATATTCCAAAACCTAAATCTAATTCCTACATTAACAGCAAAAGAAAATATTGAATTCTCAATGATTGCTTCAGGAGTAAAACGGGGACAACGCAAACAAAAAGTCCAAGAGCTCCTTGAAACCGTAGGCTTACTGGATCGAGCTGACCATAAACCTGAAGAATTAAGCGGCGGCGAACAACAACGAATAGCCATCGCAGCTGCCCTAGCAAATGATGCCCCAATTCTTTTAGCTGACGAACCCACAGGTGAGTTGGATACTGCAAATGCAAGAATCGTTGTTGAATACCTTGTAAAAGTTAATAGTGAGCTTGGAAAAACCATAATTATGGTTACACATGACCCAAGTGTAGCTAGGGCATCAAATCGAATTTTGCGTATTGAAGACGGATTGATAAGAACTGCTTTGGCGCCTTCAGAAGTTATTGTGCATGAGAAAGCCGTTTCTTATGTTGACCAAATTAAAGCAAGGGTTTCCGAAATTAATGAACAGTTGGAGCAGTTGGATGTTGACTTTCGCAGTTTGAAGCTTAACGGTGATGATTTTGTTCACAAGCGTCAGTGCCTTAAACAAATCCGTGACAGTTTAAAAGAGGAGTTATCAAGAATGGGCGTGCTTCCCCCATAACCAACTCTTTGTGACAACTTGCCCTTCTGCTGCACTGTTTTGAAGCTCCCCTTTTCTGTTGACATCTACTTTTTCCTTGCTATTTGACGCACATTAACGCTTGCTAACTTTTGCTGACCTTTAATGACGCAGTCTGCAAACATTTTAAGCTTTAACTTAAAAAAGAAACCTGAAACAAGACCTATTTAGCAGTAAATCAAAAAAGGACGGCTTTTCATTTTTTCGGTCTATGCAAAAAAGCTAATTGCACACCAAAACAGGCTTAAAAAAAGCAATGCAACCCTAAAAAGCAACTTCTAACTCAAGCAGACTTGTATAAAAATTAAAAACGCCA
>CAZXGX010000086.1:0-8804 GCA_964640475.1 uncultured Candidatus Bathyarchaeia archaeon | reverse complement strand
CGCATCATTCTGTGACTATTAAAGTAGTAAGCAATTTTTCCAATTGCCCCTTTCATCATCCTGCACCAGTCATCACGTCTTCTATAGTATAATGGAGCAATAATGTATTCTAATTTATTGTAAATGTCCGCAATTTCTTTTTGAATACATTCTGGAGACGACAAACAATCATCTGGATGCGAACCAATTGACCAGCCTGTTACACCTTCGATCCAGCCTTCAAGCCACCAGCCATCAAGAACACTAAAGTTAAGTACACCGTTATGTGCAGCTTTCATACCACTCGTTCCAGAAGCCTCCAAGGGTTTAAGAGGCGTATTAAGCCACAAGTCTACCCCAGATACAAGATATTTGGCCATTTCCATGTTATAGTTTGGCAAATAGACCATTTTTATGTCAGGCGTTAGTTCTTTTGCATACCCAAAGAGCTGTTCAATAAGTTTCTTACCACCAGGATCTTTAGGATGCGCCTTTCCTGCAAAAATCAGTTGAATCTTGCTTTTCTTGCTTATTGCTCTTAGTCTCGCAATGTCAGAAAATAGTAGGTAAGCACGTTTGTATTCAGTCGCACGACGAGCAAACCCGATAGTAAATGTGTCATAATCCAAACCTACCCTAGTAAATGTATTCACATAATCGATTAAGTCTATCTTTTGTTCCTTATGCGCGCGCCAAATTTCCTCATTAGTAATACCATCCACCACACGAGCAAGTAATTCAGGCTCATTAGCCCAACCAGGCAGGTAAGAATCATATAGTTTTCTAAAGCTCGCTCCAGTCCAAGTGAATGAGTGAATACCGTTTGTTATTGCGTGAATTTCATATCCAGTGAACATTTTCTTAGAAACTTCACAGTGTTGTTTGGCTACTCCATTAACATAATTGCTCAAGTTCAATGCTAAAAGAGTCATGTTTAAGGTATCTTGACCCCCAAAACTTTTGAGCACATCCATATCGGTTGTACCATCAAGGATTTCTTTGACCAAGCCGTAATTGAATTTGTCATGTCCTGACTCTACAGGAGTGTGTGTGGTAAAAACACATAAGTCGCGAACTTTTTCTGGATTCATACCATTTTGATGTAGAAGCTCAAGTGCGAGGAAGCTGGCGTGACCTTCGTTTATGTGATATTTTCTAATTTTAAAGCCCAAAGCGTCAAGCATTCTTACCCCGCCAAGGCCTAAAACGACTTCTTGTTTAACACGGTATTTTTGGTCGCCGTTATAGAGGTGGAAAGTGATTTCTCGATCCTCTTGATTGTTTCCTTCAATATCTGTATCTAGGAAAATTACTGGGACTACGCCGCCTGTGATGCTTTTCAGTTTATATAACCAAGCTTTTACTTTGACTGCTCTGCCTTGGATTTTAACTATTACTTCTGAAGGTAATAGAGTCATAAATTTTGAAGGTTCCCATGGCTGTTGAAACTCAAGTTGTTTTCCCTCAGAGGTTAATTCTTGCCTAAAGAATCCTTTTTTACTAACCAGGGTTACTGCTACTAAAGGGACTTTTAGGTCTGCACACGACCTTAGAGTGTCACCTGCAAGAATTCCAAGCCCACCTGAGTAAGTGTAGATATCATTGGCGATACCTACTTCCATTGAGAAGTAAGCTATTTTTTGCCCTTTTAACAATCCATCTAAGTCATCCAAGTTTATCATAGCCTAGTCAAGGATTACTTTGCCTAACGCATGTTGTCACGGCATCTTTAATCTGTTTTGATCCTATTTAACATTCAGAAGGCTTGTTACAAAGCTGAAATCAAGATTTACAAAACAAGAAATTAACACTGAAAACTAATTTAGCAAAAAAGAGGGTTATATTGAGAAAACTTTAATCTTTGAATAATGAATGAACAGTGGTAGAGGAGAAAACACGGACTTAAAAAGCGACAACAAATCGTTGCCCGTGGATCTTATTCGCACGTTTGCCATAGTGCTGGTTATTTTACTTCATGCATCCATTGAGCCAGTGCCAGCAGTTGTAGGAAAAACTTCTGATGTTTTAGTTCAGTGGTGGGCAGTTAACATTTACCATTCATTGTCTAGAGTAAGTGTTCCATTGTTCATAATGTTAAGTGGCGCGTTACTTCTTCAAGCATCTAAGGTTAATGAACCTTTAAAGTTGTTTTTTAGAAAGCGTGCTAGCCGAATTGCTTTACCGTTTCTGTTTTGGGGTCTAGCATATTTTGCTTGGCGAATTTTCGTTGACCATGAAACGTTTACTTTGTATTCAATTGGGCAGAGCATAATTTGGGGACCATATTTTCACTTTTGGTTCCTCTACATGCTTATAGGTTTGTATTTGGTTACACCGTTGCTTAGAGTCTATGTAGCTAACGCTAGTTGGAAACTGCAAAGGTACGCTTTGGTTTTGTGGCTTATCGGCACGGCTATAGCGCCGTTGATTGGTATTTTTACTAATTACGACTTGAATAACAACCTATTTATTTTCACAGGTTATGTAGGCTATTTCCTGCTTGGAATTTATCTAACGAATATAAATTTGAAAAAGTCACTATTACTTGCTTTATTTTTATGTGGAATTGCTTGGACGGTGTTTGGTACATACTTATTAACTGCAACGACAGGGGGAAGCCAACAGTACTTCTTCTATGATAATTTGAGTGCAGGAGTTATTTTAGCATCTGTTTCGTTGTTTTTACTTTTAGGCGCGTTTCGTTACGATAAAGCGCAAAAGCGTTTTTCAAGAATTGGTGACTTGTTGCGGTTTATTAGTAAAAATTCTTTAGGAATCTACCTGTTTCATTTTATGGTTTTAGAAGTACTGCAAAGAGGATA
The DNA here is from genome assembly GCA_964640475.1 of uncultured Candidatus Bathyarchaeia archaeon. Taxonomy (GTDB): domain Archaea; phylum Thermoproteota; class Bathyarchaeia; order Bathyarchaeales; family Bathycorpusculaceae; genus Bathycorpusculum. The sequence continues at coordinate 6,003 of CAZXGX010000086.1, read as the reverse complement.
CCTTGGTGTACAAATCAGTTTGTCAACAATGAATCCTATAATAGAGATGCCACTACTAACAATTGTTACTTTAATTATTTGTCTCTTAGTGCTTTATCCACTAAAGAAGATACCATTAGTTAACAAGATAGTTGGATAGTATTCTTAAAGTGGGTTATCAAAAAATTGCTAAAAAGTATGAAGGTGTTTGGTTATTCCTTTTTACAAACGTCTTTTAAGTATGAACTTATAGATCGATCTAATTATTCGGTGGGTAACTTTGGAACCGCAAGATGATCTAAACGCCAGCACCTTCCAAACCTATGTGTACTTAGTTAGAATCGCCAAACCTGTAGGTCCAAGGGATGTTATGCGAGGGGCAAATTTGAGCAGCCCTAGTGTTGCATACCGCAATCTGCAAAAGCTACTTGATTTTGGCTTGATTATCAAAGATGAATATGGTAACTATGTTGTTAAAGAAAAAGTCGGCATGAAAGGGCATGTTTGGATTGGAAAATCTTTAGTTCCCCGATATTTGATTTTTGGTTTCGTTTTTATCGGTATTTTGATCGCTGAAATGGTGGTTTTGTTACCGCATTTGATTGTTGGAGCTTCTGTTGAGGGTGGTTTCTGGCTCATGATAGTCTTAACGGTGGTTGCGGCAACAATTTTTCTTACGGATGGTTTACGGTTTAGAGTTAAAACAAAACATAATGTATAAAGAAACCTTGTTAAAAAGGCGCTTTAGCGGAGTACCTTTAAGCAGAAGTTGCTGTATAAGGTAAAAACCTAGAGGCTATAGTCTCTGCCTTCAGGTTTTGTGCTTGGCGGTTTTGCTCCTGGTTCAGGTATTTGCGGCAACGGGATTGGTGGGGGAATATTTAGAGTTCTTGAGATGAGCACTGACTCTATGAAGACAACATTAGATATCGATTGAATAATTACTTGCGCTGGCGGTTTCTTCTGCTCATAATCTTTAAGCACTTTATCAACTTCAGCTTTATCGCCTGTTACGTAGGCATTACCCTTAATACTTAACTGGGCAATAGAAGGGTTGTAAATAATTGACAAAACAAATGGTACTTCGAGTGTCTCATCAGGCTTCTTTTCCATGCCTACAATGTTAATGTTTGTGTTTATTTGAATAGGTGGAATTGGTTTGCGTATATCCCAGAAGCGTTCTGCTGAGATGCTTGATACAATCACGTTTACTCTAAGCATTATAGGTCAAAAAAGAATAATTGTGGTGGGAGATTTAAAACTGCTTATTACTTTTGCTTATAACGTGTGAATCCACAGTGACCACAAGTGTATCTGTCATGGTGATCGCCCATGAAGTATCCCGGACCACAGCGTTCGCAGGTTGGACGTGCACGATTAACTTTATCGCTTTCAACCTTGTACATTGAATGTACACCGCTTTCTTTTTTCTTGCTTTTCGCTTTTGGTTTATCAGATTTTGCAGATGCTTTGGATGCTGCTGCAGCTTCAGGCTTTGCAGTGGGGGCGTCGTCTTTCTTTGCCGTGGTTGGTGCGGTTGGTTTTGGCATTATGCTGTCGCCTCTTCCTTAGGTTTTTCAGGTGGACTGTTTCGTTTCCTGATGTATTCAGGCTCAACTAGTTTTGCCTGATCCACACTTTTATAGATGTTAGCGGCACCATTAGTGATTTGTGTTCCTGTTGCTGTCCGCATTCTTTTAACAAAAACTACACTGTCGGAAACTTGCATTTGGTTTGCTACAGCTCTCTTAACATCTAGTCTTTGAGGAGTCTTCTCTTTTGGACCTTGTGTAATTGTAAAACCTACTTCTGTGCGTTTGAGAAGAGGATTCTCTTTTGTTGAAACTATTTTAATATCCATGAATGTTCACTTGATTAGGGTCTTGAGTTGATACAGTTTTCTTCTTATTTAGCTTTTCGAACCGTTTTCCATCGCTTTCAGGAATTCAGAGGCTTCTGCCTTCCTTTCAGGTGTAGCTTGCGCCAAAACTATGCCTTCATAAGGTTGACCATAAACAACAAAGGAGCCCTTGGGCGCATAAACCACTGCAATGAGTGTAAGTAAATCCTCCTCGCCATCAACGATTATATGACAATGTTGATTATGTTTAAGTGCGGCTTTAATTGCCTTAACTGATTCCTGCGTGATTGTGCCAGGTGGATTCTTTACATGAACCGCGTTTGCGGTATATGTTACTGACGGAAACTTTTTGCGCATACACAAATTATCAGTAATCGCTAAATCGGGTCTGAGTGAAAATTCATGCATGTTCTTGGAAACGGTGTCTCCTACAGAGACGAGCTTTGGCGGCTTTTCCTCGTTAATAAGCTCTTTTAATTTATTCATGGTCTCTTCAAAGGAACCACTTATCAACATACCAAAGGGCGCTTTTAGTTTAACTCTAAGTTCAGGCGTGATAGTGTAAATTACTGCCATTATGTTCTAAGACCTTAAAAGAATACTAATTGAAAAAGAAACTAAAGAAAATAGCGCTAAAAACTATACCTATCGAACTTTTAATGCGTAACGTCCTTTGTCTTTAACGTTCATTGCTTTAGCTATGGCAGAATCTTCAGGCTCAAATAATACAACTAAACCACCGAAGTCTTCACTTAAACTGCCGGATTTACATTTTGGGCAAGCATTATCCTTAGTTAGATAATGACAATTTGCACATGCTTTCTCACTCATTGCTCAATTTACGCCCCAGTTTTCTCTTTAGTTTCTGCTGGTTTTCCAACTGCTGCTTTACCTTGGTCAATTTGTAGCCAGTCTAGCTTACCAAGACAGGGTTGCCTTGCAGTTACACCGATTTTTCCTGAACTCCCAGCTCTACCAAGTGAAACAGCTGTTATACGAACACGAACTTGATCCCCGCTAGTAAGTTTACGCTTAGTTTCCTTACCTAGCAGAACACCTTGTTTCTCATCGTATGAAATGAAATCATCCATTAATTGTGAAACGTGTAATAAAGCATCAATTGGTCCAATGCGTACGAAAGCGCCAAAGTCAGCAATTTCAACTACATCACCTTCAACAACTTCCTGAATAACTGGATAGAAGGTTAAAAGTGAAAAGTTTACTTTATGGAAAGTTGCGCCGTCTCCTGGAATAATTTTTCCAATTGGGCTTACTTGTATACCTGTTACGGCTATAACGTAACCTAATTCTTCATCCACAATTCCTTCATATTTCTGTTTAACCTGTTCCCTTCCAACCTTCTCTAAAGGATTACCGAAGGTTTCAGGCGGAATGCGAATAGTATCTTGCAAAGTAATTAGTTTGAACATCTACGATATCAACCCGTCAATGTCTAGACGCGATTTTTGTCTCACATAAATCACTGGCACACTTATATCTCTTAGCCTCTTCTTCAAGGTTCTATCATTGGTGAAAACAGGAGAATCCCAATCCTTTGCAATTTTAACAATAACATCATCAGTTGTTAACTTGTTTGAAACATCGATTGGCACATACTTGCATTTTTCAGCAAGCCTAAGCGCATAAATTGCCTGACGTCTCATTGTAGGCGACTCTTTTCTTGCAAGCAATTCAAGTTCAGCTTTAACGGCCGAAAGCAAAATAAAATCCAAGTTTCTATTCAATAAATGCCTAAGTTCTTGAAAAATATCAATTTTAAATTCTAATGGAACAAATAACGCGTTTGAATCCAAAATAACCTTCAAAGGTTCGGTTCTGACTTGAGACATTTTGGGTCGTCCATTAATAATATTTTGTTAACTGTTGTGTAATTGTCTATACTCTTAATAATGTTAATCACTTTAAATACTTCTTAACCGAAAAAACATTGCGATAACGGTGAAAAGTGTGATTGGTGAGAAATCCTGTGGCGCCGTAGTCTACTTGAAGAAGGGATTAGACACATTGTACTTGTTACTTCATTACGAAGCGGGGCATTGGGACTTTGTCAAAGGCAATGTTGAGGTAAACGAAACAGAGAAAGAAACCGTAGTAAGAGAACTGCGTGAAGAAACAGGAATAACTGACGCCAAATTCATTGAGGGTTTTAAACACCGAATTGAATACTATTACCGAAGACAAGGAGATACTGTGCATAAAGAAGTAATTTTTTATCTTATGGAAACTCAAACAGAAACCGTTACAATATCATTTGAGCACATAGGTTTTATCTGGTTAGACTATAAGCAAGCCATGGAAAGATTAACATTCAAAAACGCAAAAGAATTACTAATAAAGGCAAACAGATTCTTACAAAAATAAGATAAATAGGCAACTACTTTATCAGCCCAAAACCGATAAGGCGCCAACGTGAAGTAATCTTCCTGCTAATTGCAACCCTTGAATCTGGCAAGGCACATATGGGTCGCGTCAATTTTACTTTTATAACGTTTTGTTTTATACCTATGACTTTGCCCACATTTACAGCTGCACCAACATGAAGTAGAAGTTGCTCATCAGGGTTGAATTTTTCAACTTTCAACTGTTCTTTAGTACCTACTACTCGTTCAAGAGTATGGGTCTCTAAAGTTAATTCAGTTAACGTTGGAGGTAACTTGCCTGTTTTTCCTGCGATACTTCCTGTTAAACCGTCAGCTTTTGAGTATGAAGGATCAAGCTGTGTTCTTACACCCACTAAGCCACCACTTGTTGCTTCTTGTACATTTTTTCCTCCAGCATTTAGACTTACAATTTCGCTGATTAGTGGATCATAAACTGTTTTTCCTTCACGTTCAGCCGCTATACCGGGCCTAATTTCGATTTCTTCACCGACTTTAAATTTGCCTTGTGCGATGGTTCCACCGATGATCCCGCCGCCAAGCTCATCAATGGTTGTTCCTGGCTTGTTTATATCAAAAGAGCGGACAATAAACATTAAAGGATCGACAGTTTCATCGCGTTTTGGAGTAGGTATAATTTCTTGAATTGCCTCAAGAAGGACATCGATGTTTATGTTCCTCTGTGCGGATATTGGAATAATTGGTGCCTTTTCTGCAGCTGTCCCTTTTACGAAGGCTTTAATTTCCTCATAACTTTTAATTGCTCTTTTCTCGTCAACAATGTCGATTTTATTTTGTACAATGATTATGTTTTTGATGCCGCTAACCTCTGCAGCCGCTAAGTGCTCACGTGTTTGTGGCTGAGGGCAAGGTTCGTCTGCGGCGATGACAAGAATTGCGCCGTCCATGATAGCCGCACCTGAAAGCATAGTTGCCATTAAGGCTTCATGCCCTGGAGCATCAACAAAACTAATTGCCCTAACGAATTCTGCTTCTGAATTACAGTTTTCACAGATTGGTTTAATAGTATAATTCTTGGGTGGTGGACATTTTGGGCATTTAAAAATTGGCATATCTGCATAACCAAGTTTTATTGTGATACCGCGTTTGAGCTCTTCACTGTGGCGTGATGCCCAGGTACCTGTTAAGGCTTGGACTAGGGTGGTTTTTCCATGATCAACATGACCAATGGTACCAATGTTCACTTCAGGCTGCTTTGGCAGTGGTTTACTAGTGATACTCATATTACCTTTTCCATAAACATGAATTAATGAAGAATGACTATGGGAGTTAATAAGTTTTAAGATTTAAAAAAGAGCTTATGCTTGAGCTGCAGGTTTAACTTCTGCAGGTTTAGCTGGTTGCGCAGTTATTTTCAGATTAATCTGAACTATCTCGTCTGTGATGGTATCTCCTCGAACGGTTTTGCGCCTACGTTCACCCTTCCTTTTTGGTTTAAAGCCTGTGCCACTACTTAGAACTACTTGTCGTCTGATGCCTCCATGAACGTTTCCCCTCATTGGAAAACCATCTTTATCAGAGCCACCTAAGATTTGTAGTTTAGTTGCTGGCATGTCGATTACTATGCCATCTATTGTCTCGCCTAGTTTTCTGCCGATGAAGGGTGTTGCTCGTGCTTCTTCGAGTTCCACTACTTTTGAACTTCCGTCTTGTGGATTGGATATAATTACCTTGAATTTTGCCATTTGAAGACTAACTCTCCAGCGCAGTATGAAGTTGACTAACTCTCTATTAAGGATTTAT
>CAZXGX010000085.1:0-8826 GCA_964640475.1 uncultured Candidatus Bathyarchaeia archaeon | reverse complement strand
TACTGAATAAAACCTTCCTTTTAAGCAAAAAAGCCAAAAAGAGCCGAAAAAATGACCAAAAACAAAATAACAATAGAGAAGGATGAGTTCTGATTTGAAATAAAACTGTGCAAAAAGGCTTTTTTGATAATCTTATAAATATTGAAATAGACGTTAGGGTTAAAAGGAAAATGAAAAAACAATCATTCATGAAAGCCAATGCAATCGATGATTTAATTCAGATACCTTATGTTGGAAAATCTATTGCAAAAGATTTCAGAAGTATTGGTATTGTAAAGATTTCGGATTTAAAGGGTAAAAGCCCTGAAGAATTATTTTCTCAAATATGCATCAAACAGGGAGTCCAGGTTGATCGTTGCGTTCTTTATGTTTGTAGATCTGCGGTTTATTTTGCTGAAAACGAAAATCCAGATTCTGAAAAAGTGAAATGGTGGAATTGGAAGGACAAAAAAGTAATCAAAAAATAAAATGTAACACTGATTAAATTTTTAATAGTTGCATCTCTAGCGGTAAGCTGTTTGTGCAAAGAATTTCCTTATAACAATTGTAACACCAAGCAGAATCAGCCCTGTTATCATAAATGTCCAGCCTTCAAAGGTTGAGGGGGCAATATATCCCATGCTTGCGTTAGCTTTAGGAGTATAGAATTGAGGAAAGAACATGTATGGAAAGACTAGAAGACAAAGAGCTACTGCCCCAGTTACAATTGACAATATGTTAAATGTGCGAGGTGACAGTTTCTTTTCAGTCATGCGATTCACAGGCAAGAGTAGATATTCCAATTGTTAAAAGAGTTATCTATTGGCTTTGGCATTTAAAGAAATCCAGCTAACTTTTCTTTCAAGGTTTATGTTTAAAAAAAGGGAAAGGTTATTTTTAACTAGAATGGATTGAACAGCCCACCGAATACAAGCCAAACAAGCAAGGTCTTAGCTACGAAGCTGAGCACAATGTACATTCGCTCACCATAGAGGTAGTCTCTCCATTTTCCAACTGCCTTGTACTGCAGAACCTGATTGACTGCAAAGCTCATGAACAGCACCAGATATACTGCGAATATTACGTAGACGAAGTTTGGAACGTTACCTGAACTTGATGCTACTGCTCCTCCGAAGTAGGCAAACAATACAACCCAGGGTAAACCACCCGATATCGATCCTAAGATAAACGGTGACCATGCGGTTTTCTCTGTTTTCTGGTTTACTAGTTCCATTAGGTAACCAAACATTATCATCATAGCGTTAAGAACAAATATCATTGTAAGCGACCAGAAGTCCCAGATTCCAACAAAGGTAGCGATAATCCAAATCATTATTGAACTTGAAAACGCATATTCATACCAACGGTAGGGGTTCATCCCTTTTCTTAGATTCTCGTTGTAGTCTTTGTTTTTGGGGAAAGCTATAATGAAGTGCGCAAAAGCGGAAATTAGTGGAAAAGCTGCTAAGAGTAAACCTAAATTCTCTATTGTGAACAGGATTTGCGGGTTAGGTACTGCAAATATTGCTGGATTTGTTGGACTTATGTGATCAAATGCAAGGTAGAAAGTATAAATGTCAGTTCCACTTGGCCAAGTTAACGCGAACGTTAGTGCCAGCATTGCTATTCCGTTTATTAACTGTAATATGCCAGCGCCAATGTTGAATCGTTTCAGATACCCAAAGGAAATTGGAGATTTAGCAATTATTTCCTGTCTTTCTTGAGAGTTCATTTCATCTTCTCCTTTCGTTTTTTTCTTTTTTAATATTTTTATTATTTTTTAAAATAGCCTTTTAAGTTTAATTATGACTCTTCTACTTCAATGGCAACCTCGTTTCTTCGCAAAAATCCTGGTATGTATGGCGGATTGTAAAGCATCGCGAACACGTTGTGTCTTGTTTTTGTTCCTGCCCTTGTCAACACGTCTAATAGTTCTGTTTTCGCCTCTTCAAAATGCTTTTCTGACCAGTTACCGGAGAAACATAGAGCAGCCACCATCCTTGAGGGAATTTCAGAAATTTTTACATGGTTATCTGTAGGTTCAGGGGTTGTTTCCAAAGTGAATTCTTTAGGCATAACAAAAGATAAAGTGCCTGCATCTGAAAGCACAGGTGAAGTCATACTGATTTGCTGAGAGACTACAGGAGCAGTCATTTTAATTTTTAATTTTTGTGTATTGCTGCCTGTAATAAATCTATAGAGAATATTGAAAGCGTCATTTTCAATGTTTTCTACCGTTGCAATAATAATTTTGGGATATTTTCGTATCTCAACTTTGCCTATTTCGTGCATTACTTCATACTTCACGTTTTCAACCATGTATTCACCAATTAAATTTTTAAAAAAGGTTTATTTTTTATTAGTTTTTTTACTGTGGCAACAGAACTTTGTCTATTATGTGGATAAGCCCGTTGTCTGCTTTTACATCTACTTTTATGATGTTAGCGTCGTTAATTTTTACTGATTTATGCAGGTGCCATTTTACCGCATCAACTTTTAGTTCTTGACCTTGTAAAGTGGTTAATTTTTTGTGCTGTATAACGTCGGATGCTGGAACTGTGCCTTCGACAACATGGTATGTTAGAATAGCGGTTAGTTTTGGTATGTCTTTTAGTAAACCTTCAACTGTGCCTTTTGGTAGTTTCGCGAATGCCTCATCAGTGGGGGCGAATACTGTATAGGGTCCTTTAGTGTTTAGAGTTTCTACCAAACCTGCTGCTTGTGTTGCAGCAACAAGAGTTTTAAAAATACCTGCTGCTACGGCAGTATCACAAATACCTCCCATTTTTCATTCACCTCCTCCAGTTAGAATCAGCCTATTATTTACATAGTGTAAAGCAAACTCTTATAAGGTTTACTGTTTATATAAAAAAAGACTATTAACTTTACAAATTGTAAAGTGCCGTGATGAAAAAAAATGCCTAAACAGATAGACAAAATCGATATAAAAATAATCAACGCCCTAAGTGAAGATTGCAGGAAATCCACAACCCAAATTGCAAAAGAAGTCGACGCCTCAAGGCCAACAGTTATCGCAAGGCTAAAACAACTCTCAGAAAACAATATAATCGACTTTAAAGCCAAAGTCAATCTGAAAAATCTTGGACTTAAATTTGCCACTATACACTTTAGAGTTGAAAAGGCACGAGAATCTAAACAAATAGTAGAGAAATTAAAACAGTGTCCTCGAGTTCTTCAACTGATCCAGTGGGCTGGAAAACAAAATTATGCGGCTCTTGTCTATGTAGAAGATGCTGAAACACTTCTTTCCACTATTGATTGTTTGGAATCATTTTTAGGGTTAAAGATCCAATCCTATCAAAGAGCTCTAACCTTAATCGGTGAGTCATTCAATCTTAATTTATCAATTGAAAAATGTGAGAAAGCACCATGTGGAAAAGAATGTGGACTCTGCTTAGCCTATCAACATGAAGAATGTAAAGGTTGCCCAACTACAACTAAGTATAAGGGACCAATTTAACTTCTTTTTGTTTGCTATATTAGTTCTTTTCTTAAGTCCATTGAAAAAGTTCGCATCAGAAAGTTAAAAAAGTAATTTATAGGTCTTCGAAGATGAAGAGGTCATCTATAGTTGTTTTGAGAGTTTCTGCTATATCATGTGCTAGTTTAAGTGAGGGATTATAGTTTCCTTTTTCTATAAAAAGAATAGTTTCTCTTCGCACTCCAACTTTTTTTGCGAGGTCATCCTGTGTTAGGTTGTATCGGGCTCTGAGTTCTTTTATTTTGGTTCTCATCGTTGTTTAGAGTTCTCCTTTTCTGCTAAAGAGCCATCGGAGTAAAAGAAAAGACACACTAGAGATCAGAAGTGCTGCAATCAGGGGGTAACCTGCTTCGATTTCAGGAGTGTTGAAGAACTCTCGTCCAACAAGCCCAACTAATAAGTATGCTAAAATGAAATATTGTCCTAAGAACATGGCGTAGTATCCAGCTTTCCAGTTTAGTTTTTGTGTTCTCTCGTCTGTTGATGGGAATCCAGATTTTTTATCTTTAAGTTTAATCCCAATGGCTAAGACACCGATTAGAATTATTAATGCGAGAATGCCAGTGCTCGTTATTAGCCAGGTTAAATCAGCCATTTTTATTCAACTCCAAATATTATGTTTACCTAACTTTATGTTATATTTATATAACATTACAGATTTAAGCTTTCCCATTCTCTTTATGTCAACAAAAAAATTCGGAAAAGAAAGAAACAAAAAGAGAAAGATTATAGGTTGTCTTTTCGACTTCTTAGTAAGTCACGTATTTCCCTAAGCGTCGTCAGCATCTCGTCGTCGAGACCAGGCATTTTTGGAACAGGATCTTCCCGTGGAATAACGACTTCAGTGCCTGTTACGTATGGTTCTTTGAATTTTCTAAGCTCTTTCAAGATGAAATCTCGAACTTCCTCATAGAATACAATGCCATTTAGGATTTCTTCTGGACCTTTCTGGTTTGCTCCTGAATATCCCGCTGTTTCAATGTGCACTGAACCGATTTTAAAAAGTCTGTCAAGTGGACCTGCTTTGCTTGAAATGTTTGTGATAGTTCTGAATGGGACGTGTCTACGGGTGATGGTGATGATTCCTCGTTTTGAGTAAATTTCTGGCATAGTATCGCCGGTGTCAGCTTTCACTGAATATTCAATGCTTCTAAAATAGAATGGAGTGAGTATCATAACTGGTATAAACCAGAACAGATTTGTTACAATTGTCCATAGGTTAATTGGCATGAAGTAATCGCTGAGTATTTGAATGAACCCTGGATTTACTGGATCTAATGCAACCATTAATGCGATGAATACAAAGGAACCTATGACTATTAACCAAATGAATATGAAAACTATGATGTTTTGGACTAGCATTTTGTACAGAAAGACTTGTGAGGGCTTGAATATTTTTCCGCTTGTAATCTGCTTGACTGGAGGTTTAATAATTTTTTCTTCAATGTTTTTTCCCAAAATTATTCACCTCCATGTCTCTTGTATCTAGGTGTTTCTTTGGCAGCTAGTTTATTGAAAATTGTTATAGCTTGATCAGTTGTACACTGTTGCTTCTCCTCAGCTCTCAATGAAAGGTTGTATTCTTCAAGGATTGTTTGCAGGGTTTCTTTGCAGTCTTTTTCTTTTGGACATTCTGGGCAGAGTTTTCCAGCATAAGACTCATGCTTGTACCAGACTATTACGCCTAGCTTCTCAGTGTATACTATGTAGACTTGGCTGCTTGTTTGATAATCAAAACCGATTAAGAGCCCCTTGTAGTCTAGAATGGTATCTATGTCAAGGCGGTGGCTGTTTGCGTGTTCCTTGAGGGTTTTGGTGATTTTTTCTCGGGCTCTATTAAGGACACGTGAAACATATGCTGGGTTCCATTCTTGGGCTTTGTGTTCTTCTGCAATTGTGCTGGTGTTTTTGCCTTTTTGTAGTTCTTGCCAGACGGCTGATTCATCCTTTGAAAGTAACCCCATTTCACCTTCACCAATATTTACCAAAATATAGTAAAGATTTACCTACATTAAAACATTTCGATAAACAAAAAAGCCCAAGCAGCCAAAATTTTTTATTTATTTAAATGAAAGAACTGATGAAGAAGCTTCTAGAATAAGTGTTTTAAGTGCTCAGATAGAAGTTGTTATTTGTGACTGATTATGGATGCAGATGGAGGGGCAGCCAAGATCAACCATCTAGACGAGATTCTTGAAGATGTAGTCTCAGACACTACAGAACTTGCAAAAGATCTTAACTGGAGCGTGAAGACATACCTTTTATTTGGACTTATAATGATTTTATTCGGCATATCAGAGATTGCATACAATGCTGAAGTTCTACAAGAAAGGTACTACTTGCCCTTGTTCATCACGGGAGCGTTATTTTTTGCTGGTGCAGCTCAAATATACCAGTATTTTAGGCTTAAAAAGAAGTATGCTAGACTGCTTGGAATTCGAAATGAATTAGAAAGAACATAGGAGTATGCCTCAATGGCTTATCCTAGAAGAGCACCTGCGAAAATTGCGTCTGAGTTGTTTGATTGCATAGATGAAAGAGGCGGCAGGGCTTCTAGATGGGATTTAATCAAGATAGTTGGAAACGAGATGCAGTTTCATTACTGGGTCGAGGAATTTCTTCTTAAAGAGAAGTTTATCGAAGAACAAGCAGAAGGCAATCATTATTTCTATAGGAAAACTAAAAATGGAGAACTCCTACAAAGACTGCTGAAAAATGGCAAAATAATGCAGGCGTTCCTTAAAGTTAGTGGTAAAAAACTCAGATACTAAAGATAACACGTTTTCAATTGGACCGCAAATGATAGATTCTAATGGTAATTAAGCGGTTTCTATAGTCATGGGTTTACCGCAGCAAACTAGGGTTCCAAAACCAGCTCCGACTACTTTGACTTTATTTCCACATGTCTTGCAGATGTATACTTCATCGATTTTAGTCATTTATTTTCACCTCCGATTTTCTTTTTTCTTGTAAGTTTAAGATTTTTTGCATCGATCGCATGATATGTAAATTTCCAAGTTTTGACCGATTATCTTGTGTTTTAATTCCCCAGTTATTTGCGATAGGAATTTTTTTACGCTTTCAGATTTGTAATCTTGTATCTCACCACAGGTTTTACAGACGATATTTAAGTGAGGGGAAGTATCTGGATCATACCTGAAGTTCCCACCGTTGATTCCTAGTTCTTGTAGCAACCCAATTTCTGTCAGCAAATGTAATGTTTGATATACTGTTGCGAGGCTAATTGTTGGGTATTGCTTCTGTATTGCTTCGTATACCTGTTCAACTGTTGGGTGTTTTTTGCTGGAGAGAACGGACTTGCAAATTGTGAGGCGTTGGGGTGTAACCTTGAAGCCTTTTTCTCGAAGCATTGTTATGAGTTGCTTTTCTTCCATAGCTTTAAGATATATAATCAGTAATTTAAAACTTTTTCTAAAAAATAAGAATATTTAAATAATAATTATTACAATTTATATTATTAACTCAGAAATGAGGTCTATTTATGAGTGAAAAATCTCAGAAAAAATTAACCACTGTTGCCGGTGCCCCTGTACCGGACAATCAAAACGCCGTAACTGCTGGACCTCGAGGGCCAATGCTCCTACAAGATGTATGGTTCCTCGAGAAACTAGCTCATTTTGACAGAGAAGTCATTCCTGAACGAAGAATGCACGCTAAAGGCTCTGGCGCTTTTGGCACTTTCACTGTAACCCACGACATCACCAAGTACACAAAAGCAAAAATCTTCTCGGAAATAGGCAAAAAAACAGAGATGTTTGTTCGTTTCTCAACTGTTGCTGGAGAACGCGGTGCCGCCGATGCTGAACGAGATATCCGCGGTTTTGCCATGAAATTCTACACTGAAGAAGGCAACTGGGATCTAGTTGGAAACAATACTCCAGTTTTTTTCCTTCGTGACCCCTTAAAGTTTCCAGACTTAAACCATGCAATAAAGCGTGATCCCAGGACAAATATGAGAAGCGCAAAAAATAATTGGGACTTTTGGTCTTCGCTTCCCGAAGCGCTCCATCAAGTCACTATCACAATGAGTGACAGAGGCATTCCGTTATCATTCAGACATATGCATGGTTTTGGCAGCCACACTTTTAGCATGATTAATGCTAAAAATGAGCGTGTCTGGGTAAAGTTCCATTTTGTTACTCAACAGGGCATCAAGAACCTAACTGATGCAGAAGCTGAAGCTATAGTCGCTAAAGATCGCGAGAATAATCAGCGTGACCTATACACTAGTATTGAAAACGGCGATTTCCCCAGGTGGAAGATGTTCATACAGGTTATGACTGAAGAGCAAGCGAAGAAAATGCCATACAATCCTTTCGACTTAACAAAGGTGTGGTATCACGGAGAATACCCACTCATTGAAGTAGGGTATTTTGAACTAAACAGGAATCCGGAGAATTATTTCGCCGATGTAGAACAAGCAGCTTTCAATCCTGCCAATGTGGTTCCTGGAATTAGCTTTTCGCCTGACAAAATGCTACAGGGCAGACTCTTCTCTTACGGTGACGCACAACGCTACAGACTTGGAGTCAATCATCATCAAATACCTGTGAATGCTCCACACTGCCCAGTAAATAGCTACCATCGTGATGGCCAAATGAGAGTCAACAGTAACGCTGGCAGTACAATAGGGTATGAACCTAACAGTTATGGCGAGTGGCAGGAACAACCAGATTTTAAGGATCCCCCTCTTGCATTGAGCGGTGATGCATATCAGTGGAACTTTAGAGAAGACGACAATGACTACTATACTCAGCCTGGAAAACTGTTCAGATTAATGAGTAAGGCACAGCAGCAGGTTCTGTTTGAAAACACAGCTCGCGCAATGGGAGATAGCCCTAAAGAAATCAAGTTGAGACATAGTAAGAACTGTTTTAAGGCTGATCCAGCTTACGGCGAAGGTGTCGCAAAAGCTTTAGGAATACCATTAACTGACATTTGTTGAATTGAAACACCCTTATTTTTTATTTTTTTCCTTAAAACAAACGTGAAATATCAACTTAGACTTTGCTAATCATAAATATCGAATTAGTCGATTATTTTCCCAATGGCTTCTTTATCACCGACTTGTGTTATTTTTATTTTCACGCGATCTCTAGGTTTAGCTTTTGGTACTTTAATGATGTAACCTTGAATTTTTGACATACCATCACCATTTGGGCATATACCAATGATGTTTACTTCCAATTCGTCATCCACAGCGACAGGGCTTTGCTTCTCAACGTGTTTTATCTTGTATTTTCCGCCTCGCACTCTTCTATGAACCATACGAAAACCTTGCCTTTTTATGTAAAAAACCTATGGGATGGCTTAAGTCTTCCGCA
>CAZXGX010000084.1:0-8905 GCA_964640475.1 uncultured Candidatus Bathyarchaeia archaeon | reverse complement strand
TGAAAAGACGGATGCTTCAAGCTTGTGTGATAACCTCAGTTACATTAGTAATTTTACTATCTTTTCCAACAATAATTGCCGCATCAGGTTGGACAAGAACATATCAAGGAGAAGACATGGATTTTTTAACGCCCTTTTCGGTAGTTCAAACCGTAGATGGGGGATACGTAACCGCCATCTTTGGTAACCTTCGACGGGTTGACGACATAGGCTATGAAGGACATTTCACAACGTCTTATGAGCTGCAAATACTTAAAACTGAATCAAACGGCGGAGTACAATGGAAGCTCAGTTACCCAACAGTTGAAGACCCAAACCACGTGACTCCTACAATTAATACCTATGCTGAAAAGTACGTTATTGTTCAGACTTCAGATCAGGGGTATGTAGTTGCTGGCGGTTTTTGGTTATTCAAAGTTAATGCCCAAGGCGCAGTTCTCTGGAGCAGAACATACATGTTAAATGATGAGTCCTCTTCATACGGTAATCTTTATTCAATGATTCAAACTAGCGACGGCGGTTTTGCTTTGGCAGGTTCAGTAGACACATATGAAGGCGGTAAAGATTTCTGGCTAATAAAAACTAATTCTGCCGGTGTAGCTCAATGGAATCAAACATTCAATAGTGGAACATACACAGATTCAGTCGGTAACGTAAATTATCGTGATGATGAAGCAAAATGCGTCATTCAAACTAGCGACGGCGGATACGCTCTTGCTGGTAGCGCATCATTATTTAGCGCAAGCACATCATCAGTGACTTATTCCGCGTGGATAGTGAAAACTGATGCCCAGGGGAAACAAGTGTGGAATAGAGGATACGATTTGTTAAACCTCCAAGGATATGAATACATTATCATTCAGACTAGCGATAATGGATATGCAATAGCTGGAACCCAAAACGATGACTTCTGCTTATTCAAAATTACTTCAACAAACCAATTTGAATGGAGCAAAATTTATGGAGACACACAAACTGATACACCATGCGCTTTGGTTCAACTTGAAGATAACGGATACGCATTAGCTGGAACTTGGACTCCGACAAACACAACAGCAATAAGAAACACAATGGGATTACTGCGCACTGATTCATCCGGTCAAATCCTTTGGACTAAAACTTATATTGCCAAAGAAGACCAAGCACTGTCCATTTATGGTTATGATCGAGCAAACGCAATGGTACGAACTAGTGATGGAAGCTACGTAATTGTTGGGTCAACATTGTTTGGAAGCGAAACCCACCAAGACGTCTTCTTTGTAAAAACCGAAACCCTAGAACAATACCCCCCTCCAGCAACACCTATACCGACACCACAAACATCAGAAACCTCATCTACAGAAAACCCAGCACAAACATCACAACCTTCATCTAGTCCAACCCAATCAGGTCAAACTCAGCAGCCAACTAGTAGTAGCTCTAATGAGGCGTCTAATCCAGACATTCTTCAAGGCTTTAATCAAGAAGGAACATTGATTATCATAGGAATTGTCTTGATTGTAGTTATCGCTGTTGTAGTTTTGATTTTGTTAAGATTAAAACGAAAATAGCTTAACTGTTAAAAGATTCGAGACTTCTTGTCACAACTTGCACAACCAACTTACAATTAGAAACAAACTCAGAAACAAAAAAGCAGCCGTTAACAGAAAGCTTAGAAGTTGTTGTGTACAAGGAGCAGTTTTCCCACAACTAAAAGACAAGAAAAGAACCAACATACAAAACAAGTTCATTCAATGGTCAGAGTACTATTTCTATCATCAATTGTTTTTGATCTAAGCAAATCAAGCATAACGCAGCGTTTACAAAACGAAGCATAATTACTTAAAAATTTAAGTATTCAACGCTATTAATTCAAACAATTAATCGTTTGCTCCAAGCAATCCTTTTATTTTTCCTCACAGGATACTACCTTTGGAGAAATTTGTATGGATTTTAAAGGAAGTAAAACCGAAAAGAACCTATTAACAGCATTTGCAGGTGAATCCCAAGCAAGAAACCGATACATATTCTTCGCCAGCGTAGCCAAAAAAGCAGGATACGAACAAATCGCAGCCATTTTTGAAGAAACAGCAGGCAACGAAAAAGAACACGCTGAACTATTCTTCAAATATCTAAAAGGCGGAGACGTAGAAATTACCGCGTCATACCCAGCAGGAATCATCTCCTCAACAGCAGACAACCTTAAAGCCGCTGCAGAAGGAGAAAAAATGGAGTGGGGAACAATCTACCCAAGCTTTGCAGAAGTAGCTGATAAAGAAGGATTCAAAGATGTAGCTCAAACCTTCCGCATGGTTGCAACAGTTGAAGCTTACCATGAAAGAAGATACATTAAACTTCTTGACAATGTAAAAAACGGTAAAGTGTTCAAGAAAGATGCACCTGTTAGATGGAAATGCAGAAACTGCGGTTACGTTTTTGAAGGCACAGAAGTACCAGATAAATGCCCAACATGCGACCATCCACAAGCATACTTTGAAGTTTGGATAGAAAACTACTAAACAAACATTTTCTTTTTCTTTTATTAATCACCTAAGTTACGGTTTGATCCCAAAAAAATACTTGATCATAACGATTCTGTAAATAGTCACTGGTCAAACCATCATCATAAACAATGTCAAACCTTGAACCATACTGACCCTCAAGCAACAAAACATCACTCCAAATTTTGGCTGTTAACTCGTCAGCTTTGAATAACCCCCAAATCGTATCTGTTGCACTGCGAAAACCAAAACCGTAATCCTTGGGCAAAACATAAACAACTTCTGCATTGTCTGAACCGAACTCTTTGTCATTTTGAATTGAATCCCAAAAACGCTGCAATGCATCAAAATGCTCCTCTGCTAAAGTTCCATAATTCCCAATTGAAGGATAACTAAAAACAACAGCATATTTTGCTCCAGCAGTATAAGCCATGCGTAAATCGTTATACAATTCTTCACCTGACTCTAAGTATGGTGCTTGATCATATTTCCATGTTATAATAACACCCCAGTCTTTGCCTAAAGTCTCTGCTGCTCCACGGCATAGGGCAATTGGGATTTGGCGACTGTGATTCCAAACAAATTCTGCTAAGAGTCCATCGTAGCTGGATTTGTAGTTAAACCAGTACAAGCCATAATCTGCTGTGAAAACGCTTATGTTGTGGAAGAATTTGTGGTAATAATCCACGTGATAATACATGTAATTTGTGTATTGTTGTGCTGCATCAGAATAATTTTCTGCTTCAGACACCATTATAGACATACTGTTTTCAGGCTGATCTAATTGTATTCCACCTGGTTCATCATAACGGTAAATTCCCAAGAATAAATTGCCATATTTTGTTCGGGCTTCATCCACCCAAACAGACGTATTATAATTGTACATAGTAATATCAGTAAACATTACAATAAAATGCAATCCTTCATTTGCAATGAAATCACAGGACTCAGTTAAGCCTGACTCATTAAATGATAGATCTGAAGAGCCAAGAACAAACAGGTTCGTATAATCCTTAACTTTATCAACTAATGCCTTAACTTCGCTGGCATTATCACCATAAGCGTATTCAACACCCACATAAAACTCTCTATCACCTTTAGTAGATGTAAACCAGTCTGCTGAAATAATAATGCCCAAACACACAACAATTATTAAAATTGATGCTAAAGCTAAGGATGCACGCTTCACTAACATCACATAATGTACCCTTGAACTCGTAGATAATATAATTCTTTTGTAAAAAACTAGAAAAGGATAGTTTTAACGGTAAAGACCAATTAATTCGCCTTTAGCAAGAATGTGACCTTCCATAGCTTTCTCAAGGTCTTTTTTGCGAGATTTAGGACTTAAATCAAATATAGTATCCAACGCATAGATCTTAAAAGTGTACTTGTGGCTACCTGAAGGTGGACAAGGAGGATAATAACCACTTCTCCTGCCACTGTTTAATCCTTCAACTCCTGATGGCGTTTGATTTTCTGCAATTTTGGTAATGGAAACGGGAATATTCCAGACAATCCAGTGATCAAAGATGCCACCCACTGCATCAGGGTCATCCATGATTAAAGCTAAAGTTTTTGTTTCAATGGGAACGCCTTCAATTTCTAAGGGTGGACTAATTCCTTCTCCTTGACAAGTGTACTTTTTAGGGATTTTTTCATTATCCTTAAACGCTGAACTCTTCAAAGTTAATTTTTTCATGATATAGTCCTCAAAAAGCAATTAAGTTAGAATACGTCTGAAATAAAAAGCTATTGACTTCTAAAAGTAGCGATTAAAAAAGTGTATTGATAACAAAAATAGCATTTAGAAAAGAGAAATTATTTTTGTTCTTCTACCCATTTCTCAACGACAACTTTATTCTCGTTTAGCTTAAAACTTACTTTTACAGGCATTGAATCCTCACATTTTAAAGGAAACATACTGTCATCAACAACTCGGACTGGCAAATATAATAAGTATCGAGCGTCTTTACGTCGAAAAATTGTTCCTTTTCCTTCTTTCCCCATCAAAGTTCACTTGAGTATAGTTAGCGAGGTATGGTTATTTTTAAATCTTATGTTTTAATGCAATAAATAAACAAAAAAGGAAATTTTTCAAGCTTTAAATTATTATAAATATTTAAAATATAGCCTAAAGATGATAAGTAAATCCTTTTTATATCATATCTAAAGCCAAGTTGTGGTTAGATCTCCGCTTTTTTAAGGAAGTCTCTTGCCGTATCAAGTGTAAATCTGTAGAATATTCCAGTGATGGCTACTGCTATTATGCCGCTTAGAATTACTGCAAAATAAGCGTCTAAACTTGGAATTTGAAAACCAGGCATAACAGAGGATAAGAATGAAGAAATCACTGACGGCATCAAAGGTGCAAGTATTGCCATTGACGTAAGGAAACCAACAGCTAAATTAATTAATGCCCATGATTGACGAACCATTCGTGGCCTGGGAATTTCAGTAAAGTCTGCACCTCTAAAGCCAATGTTGAGAGAAATCGAGCCTAGAGCAAGAACCAGGAAAAAGGCTTCTAGAAAAGCTACGATTATTGCTTTAATTGAAGGCTGATAAATAAGCGTACCAATAGCTCCGGTTATTAACAGGATAATTATCCCGAATAAAGTTATAAAAAAGAATTTACTTTTAACTAAATTCTTCGCGCTAATTGGTGAAGCATATATTCGCCAGACAGCTTGTCCTTCCTCACCGATCAGCATGTTGCCTAAACTCATGACAAGAAACGCCGCTGGAAAAAGATAGGTCATACCCATATAGATTATTGAAACCTCATTTGGAACTTCACTACCTGTTACACCGATTGACTGCATAATCGGTAATAATATAATTACAATTGGTGCGATGAAAACGGTCATTAATTCTCTACGTCTGGTAAACGCTTTAAGATCCTTCCGTATCAGGGCAGCTTCAGGACTGGAAAAGCCAAGCTTACCCAGAAGACCAGTTTTTGGTGCATATATGCCGCTTTTCTGAATTTTAATTGCTGGTGGTTCATAAAGCCCAAAATGCTTGTTAAGAAGAATCGCCAAGCCGTACAATCCAGCTATAAACAGAGTTGATGCTACGAGGAAAACGAGACCTTCAAGCATTGCCCCACCGAGCAGAAATGACAGTGTAATGCCTAACCATGCAAAGGGAATGAACCATACTGAGGCTTGTACGTCTGTTATGGTTGTAATAAATTGGTAGCCACCTGATGTGACATAGAAGTAAATAGCGTAAAAAACAATAAAGAACCCCAATGAACCGATAAAACGCACCCAAACTGCAGCTCGACCACTTGACTTATAAACAGCACCGATAAAGCGGACCTGAATAACTCGGAGGATCTCGGTTGTTACGCTTGCCAAGAATGCTGCCGCAAATAACCCCAGTGTAGTTAATAATGCTGGAATGATTACACCAAAGAAAACTGAAAAAGCTAAGATTGCTGAAGACATAAGCAAAACTGAACCTAAAGGTAACCCAAGCAAACTTGCTAAAATTGAAGCTAAAGTGTGTTCTTGCCATGTAATAGGTAACCAATAAGGTGTTTCTGCTGACATTTTAACGCCGCTTCGTTGGATTTGCTGAAGCAAAGTTAAAACTAAATTGTAGATTAAAACAAGCGTTGGTAATGAAACAAAAAGGCTTATTGATGTGCTTTGAATAGCGTCATAGCTACCAATTTCTGCAGTTGCTAAGCTTACGCCGTAACCTACTAGTAAACCAATAGCTACACCTATCCCGATAGCTAACCAGTATGACCAGTTTGCTAGAAATCTATTCTCTTTATAGCGTGCAGTATTTACGCCTCTAAGAAGCCTTCCAGATTTGCGTTCCACACGCATAAGGTAGAGAACGTTTTTCCAGTTCATTTAGCAAGTTCCTCAACGACAGCTCTCAAGTCCTCAGTTCCTGTTAGTTTAAGGAAAATATCTTCAAGACCAGAGCTTGGTAAGCTGGCTTTTTGTCGTAACTCTTCCATATTACCCAAGGCTAAGAGGTTACCTTGGTACATTATGCCGATTCTGTCGCTTAATGCTTCAGCGATTTCAAGCACATGTGTAGACATTATAGTTGTCACGCCTTGAGCTTTCAATTCTGAAAGAAAGTCTTTCACGATCCTTGCACTTCGAGGGTCCAAAGCGTTCAGTGGCTCGTCAAGAATTAACAATTTAGGTTTATGTAGAAATGCTGAGATAAGCGCAATTTTCTTTTTCATGCCGTCTGAGTAACTGTTTATCATGTCGCCTTCTCGGCCTTCAAGTTGAAGAGCTTTAAGGTATTCAGTGATACGCGTCTTTTTCTCATTTGCCTGCATTCCATAAATGTCGCCAATGAAATCTAAGTATTCGATTCCAGTTAGAAACTCGTAAATGTTGGGCGACTCAGGAACATAACCTACAAGTTGTTTAATTTCAACAGGGTTCTTTTGTACGTCTAAACCTAGAACGTTTACTGAACCAGCGGTTGGTTGAACTAAGCCCATAAGCATTTTTAGTGTTGTCGATTTTCCTGAACCGTTAGGTCCTAGGAGACCAAAGATTTCTCCAGTATTTATGTTTAGGTTTAGATTGTTTACTGCGACAAGTTCGTTGTAGCGTTTTGTGACTGCTTTTAGTTCAACAGCTAACTGGTTACTCAACGTTATCTTCCTCAGCCTCCAAAATAGAAATACCTCAGTATTTAAGGCTAATGTGAATTACTCTGTTTCCTCTCCAAATGGAAAAAAAGAAAAATAAGCAAGAAAAATTAAGGATGCATCTTAATTTTAGGCGTTCATCTTAAACATTGATGAATTTCGCTAAAATGATAAAGAAGTGATTTAGTTTCTAACTATAAAAGATTAATCGTTGAAGTTTTACAGCTTTAATAATTATTTATAAATAGTCTTAAATGTATAAAACGTTTCAATGCAGAACAGTAGAGAACAGACATGACTGAAAACGTCATTGAAACGCATCAATTAACAAAAGCATACAACTCCTTTAAAGCAGTTGATGACCTGAACATCACAGTAGATTCTGGCGAAGTTTTTGGACTTCTTGGCCCAAATGGTGCTGGAAAAACAACAACCGTATCAATGCTTTGCACTATTCTTAAACCAACCTTTGGAACTGCCAAGGTAAACGGTTTTGACATCGTAAAAGAAGCAAACAAAGTCCGTAAATCAATAGGCATAGTTTTTCAAGACCCAAGTATCGACGACAGATTAACAGGTAAAGAAAACTTGTACATGCATGCCAACCTATATGGTATCCCAGCCTCTCAACAAAGAAGCAGAATAGAGCGAATTCTAAAATTAATTGAACTTGAAGATCGCGCAGATGATTTATTGCGCACCTATTCAGGAGGCATGCGTAGAAGACTAGAATTGGGCAGAGGCTTAATTCACTATCCGAAAGTATTGTTTTTAGATGAACCAACTGTTGGCTTAGACCCGCAAACCCGTGATCACATTTGGCGTTATATTAAGGAATTAAAAGAAGCCAACGATATAACAGTAGTTTTAACAACACATTACATGGATGAAGCAGACAGACTTTCAGATAGAATTGCAATCATGGATCACGGCAAAATAGTTGTTCTTGACTCACCCTCTAAACTTAAGGAAACCCTTGAGGGCGACGTAGTGTCAATTAAAGCAAACAAAATTGATGACCTCTCAGAATTAGTTACCAAATGGTTAGGTTTTAGCAAAAAACGAGTCGTAGATAGCACTCTTGAAGTCACTGTTCCCAATGGCAGAAACGCTATGCCAAGAATCATCGAACTAGCAACTCAGAACAACATTTATGTAGAGTCGCTTGTTTTACGTGAGCCTAACCTTGAAGACGTTTTCTTGCATTACACTGGCAGAACCATTCGTGAAGATACAACCAAAGAGCTTCATGGAATGGCCGCGGCGCATAGGAGAGCAATCCGTTGACTGAAATGCGGGGTTTATACACGCTGTGGCTGCGTGAAATCAAACGTTTTATCAGGGACAGAGTAAGGATTGTTATAAGTTTTGTTCAACCATTACTTTGGCTAGTAGTTTTTGCCGCTGGTTTTGGTGCACGCGTACTCATTCCTGGAACAGATTATCAACAGTACCTGTTTCCAGGCATTATAGGGCAGACATTGCTTTTCACTTCAATGTTTATGGGCATCAGCGTTATTTGGGACAAAGAATTTGGGTTCATGAAAGAAATTCTTGTGTCACCAATTTCGCGTTTCACAATTTTCTTAGGAAAAATGCTAGGTGATAGCACAGCGGCACTATTTCAGGGTGTAATAGTTTTTGCCTTCGGATTTCTATTAGGTATCCCCTTTGATCATTTAACATTAATTGTTGCACTACCAATAATGCTGCTGATAACTTTTGGGCTAGTCAGCATTGGCTTAACAATAGCAAGCTTCATAGGAAGCCTAGAAAACTTTGGCGC
>CAZXGX010000083.1:3761-8978 GCA_964640475.1 uncultured Candidatus Bathyarchaeia archaeon | reverse complement strand
TAGTTCTGGTTTTGAAGCGTGTCCTGATACGTGTCTTCTTACGAAAAATTTTTGTTCTGTTCCATCGTCTAACTTTTTAATTACGTAATCGCAGTCGATTTTAAAGTAGTCCATCCAATGCACCATTTTTGTTTCATCTACTTCCATTTCTTCATTAAACGGTTCAGTTGAAGCTGAAATGTAGCGGGTCCTTTGATTGCCAGTTAAGGGTATCAGGTCGAAGAGCTCATTGGCGTCCCAATAAGAAAACATTAAAATGTACTGCTTTGGGTTCTCTCGTATCTGATAGGCTTTGACGCCGTTGTCTAAATGATTCGTTGCCAAGGACAGGATTTCTTGGTAATTGTATGGTTTTCCTTCACAAGTTAACGGCAGGGGATTCTTTGGATTATCTGGGTTGCCGCCAACGCCAAGTCTCTCTGCAACGCGTACAATATTGCAGTCATCTTGAGCTATATTTCGGCCATGAAAATGCAAGTAACCCATTTTGTATTTTTCGTAATCCACACGTGAATACAGCAGGTCACCTTCACGCTTCAAATACACTTTAAGATTTGACATCGTTCGAGGGTCATCAAATTCAGTTGGAAAAGCACAGTACATTTCAAAAAGCAAGTATGCAAGTTTGGGCGAAATCACCAGAACACGCCCGTTTTCTGTTGCTGCTTGATAAACGGTTTTAAATCGAGTTAAATCTTTCCAGCCAAAGTTAATAAGAACTAATCCTTTGGCGCGTGCAATATCAGCAGCTATGTCTTGCCCAACTTCAGCTTCGGTTATAACCTTGTCTGATTCAATGCGCGTTCCCTCGGTGATTAATACATCAACTGAACCATCAATTGAACGCACGTATTCATCAATAGAAACTTCCCCTGCCCCATGAAACCTTACATCCCCCGTATACAGCAAACGTTTACCGTCAGGAAGAGTAAGCAGCACTGAGCAAGCTCCAGGAACAGAGTGCCCAACTGGAATAAGCTTGTATTTGATACCCTTAATCTGCCCCTCGCACGCAGTGTTAAAAGTCCTGTATTGAGGAGCAATATCGTAGGTGAATTTGAATTTGGTTTTTGGGTCCTCAACAAGAGGGTGTTCCGTTTCTTTTTCTTCACAAAACTCGCATTCGCCTGGACTAAGAGTTTTGAATCCCTCTGCCTTCTGCTTAATCGTAACTTTCTTTGCAAGCTTATAGTACTGGTCATCAACTCCTGAAACAGAAACATCGGTCATTGCTTCTGCTAGAACTTTTGTTTTTTCACTGCAAAACACGGGTATGCTTGGATCAAGAAAACTGACATCTTGAATGTGATCAAAATGGGCATGCGAAATGAACACGCCATCAACCGCAGGTGCCTCAGGGTTGCAGGGACAAACATCCACTGTTTTCCAGTAATCCAAAGCTTCCTTTAACGGAATCTTTTTGGCAACCTCATCATCTTCAAAAAGAACTGTCATATCAACAAGGTAAGGTGTGTAAACGCCATTGATTTTAGGCAGGATTTCAAGCCGAAGCATATCCCTAAGAGCGTTCTTGGAACGTGCTACAAGAAATTCGGAAAAATATTTGCTGTATTCACCCATTCTACGACCAAAATCTAAAAGCACACAACCATCATCGGTTTGGAGAAGGATCTTGTTACCGCCGATTTCATCAACGCCACCGTAGAAGGTGAGTTTAGTAGTCATAACTTTTCCCAGATGGGCATTAGGGAGTATGTTGCTTTAATCTTTTACCAAAAAAGATTTGGAGAAATTTCTAGATGCGGGTGATATTTGGGTAAAGCAATTAATATTTTCGGGCAATTTGAAAATTGACATGAACAAATCAAGGGTAATTATTCTTTCAGCCGCAATCTGTTTACTAGTAATACTTGGAGCATATGCAGTTTCAAGTATGAACCTGCTTGACTTTAACCAGTCAAATGACACTGATGACACCACACCTACCCCAACCGTCACACCAACCCCAACCTCAACAGCAACCGCAACTGATAATGGCGCAGACTCCTCAATTGTTGAAATACAACTAAACGGAAATTCAATAACAGTAAACCCAGCCCAAGCCGCATCGGTCTCCGGAAGCAAAGTTACAATCACAAACCAAGGAACCTATAAAATAACAGGTTCACTATCTGATGGACAAGTAATTGTAGCTGCACCAGAAAAGGAAGTTACCCTCATCCTGAACGGTGTAGACATTCACTGTTCAAACAGTGCTCCAATTTACATCGAATATGCAAAGGACGCGTTTATAGTTCTTGCAGATGGTACTGAAAACTTGGTTTCAGATGGCGCAAGCTACGTTTTTGAGGTTGCAGGAGTAGATGAACCTAATGCTGCAGTTTTCAGCGCTTCTGACCTAAAAATTTCAGGGGAAGGATCACTTATTGTAAACGGAAACTATAACGATGGCATCGCAAGCAAAGATGAACTCAAAATAGAAAGCGGCGCCATCACCGTAACTGCAGTTGATGACGGCATTAGAGGCAAAGACAACATCATCGTAGAAGACGCAAACATCAACATAAACGCTGGTGGAGACGGATTGAAATCAGACAACCAAGAAGACACCACCAAAGGATACATCACCATCCAAAAAGGCACAATAACAATCACATCCACAGCTGACGCCATCCAAGCTGAAACAGACATCACCATAAACAACGGCAAATTCACATTAACCACAGGAGGCGGCAGCAGCGGTGTTATAGGAGCCGCCGGCACAGCCAAAGCAATAAAGGCAAACGCAAGCGTAACTATCAACGGTGGATCCTTCACAATCAACTCTGCAGATGATGCTATTCATTCTAACGGAAACATAACCATCAACAGCGGTACATTGGCTATATCAACTGGAGATGATGGCGCCCACGCTGACACCGCCCTAACAGTCAACGGTGGAGATATCACTATCTCTAAATCTTATGAGGGCATTGAAAGCGCAGTTATCGTAATTAATCAAGGAGAAATCCACATTGTCTCAAGTGACGATGGCATAAACGTGGTAGGAGGTAACGATGCATCGGGGATGCAACCAGGAGGCGGAGGATTCCCAGGAGACACTTTTACAGCCTCAGGTGACTACTACTTGCATATCAATGGAGGATATGTTTACGTTAACGCTGCTGGTGACGGCATCGACATAAACGGCGTAGTTGAAATGAGTGCAGGCTACCTAATCATCAACGGCCCCATAGACAATGCTAACGGAGCTCTCGATTTTAGCTCATTCAAAATATCAGGCGGCACCTTGGTCGCAGTAGGCAGCACGGGCATGGCGCAAACCCCAGGAGCAACATCAACTCAAGAATCAGTACTACTAAGCTTTGGATCACAAGTCCAAGCAGGCACATTAATCAACATCCAAACCGCCAGCGGAGAAGAACTACTCACCTTCACAGCATCAAAACAATACGCGTCGATGTCTCTCTCAACACCAAAACTCACAGCCGGCACAACATACAATGTTTACAGCGGAGGAAGCTCAACTGGCACCGTCAAAGACGGACTGTACGCAGAAGGAACATATACTCCAGGAACCCTGCTCGGCAGCTTCACTGCATAGAGAGGTTGCGGGGGCACCTTAACTTTTTTAAATTCAAATCCAATAAGAAGCTCGTTTAGTTCTGCATTAAATAGTTTTATATGGAATTAACACTGCGTGTTTTACTGGCTTATTAAAATCTTGAGTTAAGGTTCATGTAAAAAGTCTAAATATAGCATAGAAAAGCTGAATGTAAAAGCTGCAAATACTGCTAAATAACTCTGCTTATTCATTGCATTATTTGTGGTCAAATATGAACTTCAATACTTTGTCAAGTAACAGGTTCTTTGCGCTTGATGAAACAAGAAGGCTGCTTGGATTTAAAAAGTCAGAGTGGAACAGCTTGCTTTGCGTGTTTTTTAAAGCGGATAATGGCTGGCTGGAAGTTATGAGCGGCGATTTACAGGTAACTTTTGAAAAGTTTGAGAATACCAATAGCTTGCATATGGAGGTTAAATCTGGAAAAGAAAAAGCAGTAAAGAGAATAACCTATACATACGATCTAAGACAATTTACAAAGAAAAAAATCAACAGACCACCCGTAGATTGCAATAGAGACTCTTAAAGTTAAAATACTAAAGGCTTATTTTGTGAAATTATGGAATGCGACTGCGGAATATGCGATGGAGGAGGATTCATTGATACCAGTGGTGCTTTTTCAGGCGGTTTAGGTTTTGGATTAGGACTCTTATACATGCCATATATGATGCGCATGTTGACAGCTCCAGCAATGCCTAGCAAAATCGTAGTTGTCTGCTTGAGATGTGGTGGCAAGAATCCAGAATACTTTAAGTATTGTGGATACTGTGGACAAGCGCTTTATCCTCCGTCAAAAATTCAGTGCCCAAAATGCAATCAACAGGTGCCTAAAGCGAACTTCTGCCTGAACTGCGGAAACAAACTTGAAACTTCAAAAGTTTAGGATACTTATCAAGTCTCGTATTAAGGATTTCCCGTTCTCTATTTTTAGTTAGTCAAGGTTTCTTGACGAAAATGCCTAAATATTATCAGAATTAGGCGATTTAATAGAAGCCAACATGATAAAAAACAATCCGTTTCGCAAATTGCTTGATCCTAAAAAAACAGCATTAACCCTTTTCATTTTACCAATGCTAATTGCAGCATTGGTCACTACTCTGCAACCTTCTGCTGCAATCTCTGAGGCTTTTCAAGGAGAGATCAGAATTACACCCGAAGGAACAGTAGAAGGAACAGACAAAATAATCCAAAACGGGAATCTCTACACCCTTAGAGAAGACATAGCTGGAAACACTCAAGCGGGAAGGATTTTCATTTCTATAGAAAAAGACAATGTCACCTTTGATGGAGAAGGCCACACAATTGAGGGAACAGGATCAGGTACAGCAATATCAGCGTGGGGAAGAAAAGACCTTACAATCAAGAACATGCGGATTGTTAATTTTGGAACAGGCATTGAAATTCGATCAAAAGACTTAGATATTAACTCAACTGGTTTAAACAATCGAATTCTTGACAATTATTTTGAGACAGCATATTGGGGAATTAGTATAAACACGAATGACGGTTTTGTCGGAGGCAACACTATTCATTCAAAAAACACCAAATACGGTATGCTCTTCGAATCAAACAGAACACACATTGCGAATAACGAATTCATAAACGGCGGTCTAATAATGTACAAACCGGGTACT
>CAZXGX010000083.1:0-3661 GCA_964640475.1 uncultured Candidatus Bathyarchaeia archaeon | reverse complement strand
TATTCTGAAAACAACAAATGGGACAACGGCAAAAAAGGCAACTACTGGTCAGACTATACAGGTCAAGATAGCAATGGTGACGGCATCGGCGAAATTCCATACAACGTCTATGAAGACTTTAACGATAACTACCCATTAACAAACCCATATGATATTAGCAGGGTAACGGTTGATTTCGAAAAATGGATTCCCGCAGCAAATGACGTAACACCTCCATTAGATGAAGAATCACAAATTGCTATACTCAACCCAGAAAACACAGTATATAACACCACAAGCGTATTTCTTGAGTTCGTGGTTTCTCAACCTACAGACTGGTTAGGATATAGCCTAGACGGAAAAGCAAACGTTACAATAGTTGGAAACACAACACTCAATAATCTAGATTCAGGGACACACAGCATAACAGTTTATGGAAATGCAACACAAGGAGAGCCTATCTCATCAGAAACCATATTTTTTACTATAAACGCTGAAAATGTCTCCGAATCATTTCCTACAACACCTGTACTCATCGGTACAGCTGTAGCAGTTGCCGCAGGTGCAGTTCTAATAGTCTATTTTAAAAAATTTAGAAGCTAAAAACATTTGTAAACTTGGAAGATAGATAAATTATAAACCAAGAAGATGCCTAATAACTAAAAGGGAAAAACACTTTGTTGACATCAAACACGGGAGTTACTAAAATGTTAGCTACGATTTTATTAGCCTCTATAATTGTCGCCGTTTTAGCTTTAGCAGCAATAGGGTATTATGCAGCCACACATTCGTCCACGCCAAACCCTACGCCAACAGCCACTCCCACATCTACTCCAGCTTCAACACAGGAAAAAGTACGAGACCAAATAATGCAGTACATAAAAACCAATCATTCTGAAACTGGACAATTCATGAATGATTTAATTTGGACTGGTGGAAGAGCTACTCCTGTAGGTCTAATAGGTTCTGAGACATACAGTTATTTCAGTTCAGGCTGGAACGTAACAATGACTTATCCTGTGGTTCCAAACCCGATCTACAAGGTTACCGCTGATTACTCAGCACCAAGCGTTGGTATTCCTTATAGAATAGTTTGGGAAGGCACTTGGCAAAACGAAGCAATCGCCGAAAAAGCCTACACTTTTGCGCAATAAAAAAATAGTAAAAATCTGTACCTTCTGATACAAACAGAGTCACTTTAAAAATTTATAAACAAATAGATGTGATAATGAATCTTGGAGGAAGCTTCATGTCGTTTTTAGATAAAGCGAAGAAAAAAGCTGAAGAGGGAACAAAAAAAGCCGCTGAAGCAACAAAGAAAGCTGGTGCTAAGGGCGTAAAAGAAGTAAAGAAGGCTGGAGCTAAAGGCGCCAAAGAAACAAAGAAAGCGGCTAAAAAAGTAAAAGAAAAAATGTAAAAAACTTTAAAGCTTTTTACATTTTTTTATTTTATGTTTTGAGTCCAAAGAATGTCTCATATGTTATTTAGGTTAATGACATTTCTAAATAATCCTGAAGATTTGTTTCCCCGACTTCAAGCGAGGGATACATAGAAATAAGCTGCTTTGATAATTCAGCCAGTATCTTTTTTACTCCACTTGTTTTTTCTACTTCAATCTTCGGAAAAAGCCTCACCACAACACCATCGTTTCGACCTGATATCATTGTAAGAAAAATAGTCTTTTTGTCACCCTCAATAGCAAGTGAATCGATAAGAATCGAGTTTTTAGCGCGCTCCAAGTAAAGCTCCGAAGTTTTCAAAATCGTTTTTTCTGTTCTAATAAATAATGGTTTTAGTTCCCTGAAAATATCCTCAACTAGCACTTTTCCAACAATAACTATGTGAGGCAAAATTAAATCCCCAATAATAGATTAATTCTATGTAAATATTAGATTTATTATCTGAAAATAGAGAAAGCCCTCCCTATCAGGATATCACGCCCCACCATGGAAATCGCTTGAACCCTTCGATCAATAAAAAAAACTGCAATAACAATATAGACCAAGACAAAGACACCTTGTAGTACCTTTATTCATTATGCAATAACTAATTTGAAAACAAACATTATAGATAATTTTTATTTAATAAAAAATGGCTTGCAAAAAGCTTTTCTTCTAAACACTACAATACCAAATTGGCGAATATTTTGTCTAAACCAGCGAAATTGAAGTTCTCACTAAGAAGCATAGATTTAACCAAAACTGAAGAGCCTAACGGATCAATCAAGCTTAAACCGAAGACAAAAAAATCGCTATTGCTTCTTGGTGTTATCATTATGATAGTTGGGATCTCGGTAAGCTATTTTTCAGGTCCTGCTACTGATTCCCCAGTGTGGTTTGACCAAACTTTTCAAGTGGCACAATACGAATACCACTATATTAGCGGAGAATTCTCCTCTCCCGACACTGTGCTCCATATCGATTTTGAAACAACACAGACACAAGGAGCTTTAGACTTCTGGGTTATGGATGAAGCAAACTTTGAAAACTTCACTTCCGACAGACAATTTGATTACTATTCGCTTCCAAGTGCAGCACATATTTCTGGAAGAGAACTTGACTGGGGTCCACCTATTGGTTCAAAAATATATTTTGTGTGGGATAACGCAAATTCAGGTATGACATTATCTGTTCAAGCGGTCATCAAGCAAAAATCAAGCTTAGAGTCAAGTGATCCGCTAATTATGCTGATTATCGAAATTATTGGGCTGACGATTTTTCTATTTGGATTATCACTAATAGCGATTGGATTTAGACCGCCCACAAAAGCTTCGTCGCGAGGCACAATTAATCTTGGCTATGTTCTTGCTGTGTTAGGAGGGTTACTGGGTATAGTTTTAGGAGTGTATTTGAGAAAAAAAGAGAATCCTGAAGATAGGCTACATGGCATCTTCATCTTAGCCATTGGAGCAGTGGCATTGGCACTTTATGTTTTGCTACTTTTTATCTAAACAGGCAACAAGCTTTTCTATAAGGGCTAAGGGCTAATGGAACTACAATTGTCGCATAGCAATTTATTTGGAGTTTTACCAATATTAATGGCTAATTAGTGTAAAAATTATAAAAAAATTAATAAATAAGATTAGTAATTCTTTAAATATACCAGAAAGGGTTAACAACCATTTTGTTAAACACTCAATTTAGGGAGGGTGTAAAGATATGAATTTAAACAATTTCACAGTTAAATCTCAAGAAGCAATCCAAAAAGCAATAGAGATAGCTTCTTCCAAACAAAACCAGCCTATCGAGCCAGCCCACATATTGAAAGGAATGCTAACCGTTGACGAAGACGTAATCCCCTACTTACTCAAAAAGCTAAACGTCAACACCGAATTTTTCTCAAGCTCACTTGACATGCTCATTGAAGCTTTACCCAAGGTTAGCGGCGGAGAACAATACCTATCATCTAACGCAAACAAAGTCCTCCAAAAAGCCCAAGAACTCGCCTCTGAAAGTAAAGACGAATTTACTTCAATTGAGCAATTACTATTAGCAATCTTAACAGTTAACGACTCCACCTCAAGGCTACTTCAAAATAGTGGAGTTAGAGAAAATGAACTTAAAGATGCAATTAAACAATTAAGGAAGGGATCAACTGTGAGTTCCCAAACAGCAGATGAAACCTATAACGCCCTAAACAAGTACGCAACAAACCTCAACAACCTGGCAAAAACAGGAAAACT
>CAZXGX010000082.1:0-9164 GCA_964640475.1 uncultured Candidatus Bathyarchaeia archaeon | reverse complement strand
TGTTGGTTGAAGCCAATGATGCATGAAGAGCCGTCTGAATTGTGAAGAATAATTATAATGGGGAACTGAGGCTTCAAAATGAAGGCTTTCCTCTCTAAAGTTGTCTTTTTGTCTGTATTGTTCCTTTCTTATGCTGTAATATTTATTTAAAGGTGTAATAGAATGTTTAAGGGCTGGAGATTTAGATGGCACTTGATCGTTTAGGTTCATCATTAACTAACGCTATAAAGAAACTGTTTAAAGCTGGCGTAATAGATGAAGCAGCAGTGAAAGAACTTGTCCGAGATATACAAAGAGCACTGCTTCAATCAGACGTTAATGTACAGCTCGTGCTTGAAATTTCTAAGCGTATTGAAGAACGTGCCCTTAAAGAGAAGGTTCCTCCAGGTATCTCCAGAAGAGAACACGTAATAAAAGTAGTATATGAAGAATTGACACGCTTTGTAGGC
The DNA here is from genome assembly GCA_964640475.1 of uncultured Candidatus Bathyarchaeia archaeon. Taxonomy (GTDB): domain Archaea; phylum Thermoproteota; class Bathyarchaeia; order Bathyarchaeales; family Bathycorpusculaceae; genus Bathycorpusculum. Next base: position 8,715 of record CAZXGX010000082.1, on the reverse strand, counting down.
GAAAAACCTGTACCGTTAAAAGTTGATCCTGGCAAAAAGAAAATAATTATGCTGGTCGGTATTCAAGGTTCAGGAAAAACCACTCATGCCGCCAAACTGGCAAGATACTTCCAAAAGCGCGGGCTAAAGCCTGGTCTAATTGCAGCTGATACTTTTCGTCCAGGCGCTTATGCACAGCTGCTCCAATTGGGAAACAGAATTAACATCCCCGTGTTTGGAGATATTAAATCTAAAGACCCTGTTAAAGTAGTTCGTGAGGGATTAAAGGAGTTTAACGATAAAGACTTAATTATTGTTGATACTGCTGGTCGCCACAAGGAAGAGAAAGATCTAATCAAGGAAATGAAAGACCTTGAAAAGAACATTCATCCTGACGAAGTTATAATGGTTATTGATGGCACTATTGGTCAGCAGGCACTTGTTCAAGCAAAATCCTTCCATGAAGCCACACCCATTGGTGCCATCATCGTAACAAAACTTGACGGTTCCTCACGTGGAGGCGGTGCACTTTCTGCAGTTGCGGCGACAGGAGCACCAATTAAATTTATTGGCACTGGTGAAAAAATCGAAGATGTGGAAGCCTTTATTCCTTCACGTTTCATTGGTCGACTTTTGGGAATGGGTGATCTTGAAACGCTGTTGGAAAAAGTACATGATGCAGAAGTAAAGGTGCCCCAAAAGAAAGCTAAAGAGATTCTGAGCGGTAAATTTACTTTAACTGATATGTACGAGCAATTTAGTGCCGTTAAGAATATGGGTCCTTTTAGTAAAGTACTGAAAATGTTGCCTGGTATGTCTTATGATGTGCCTGATGAAATGCTCAATACTGCTGAAGGGCGTCTTGATAAATGGCGAGTAATAATCCAATCTATGACTCCAGCTGAAAGAGAGAATCCTAAGCTTCTAAACTCTTCCCGTGCAAAACGGATCGCCCATGGTTCAGGAACAACTGAAAAGGATGTCAAGGAACTCATAAAGCAATACTTTATGATGAGAAAGATGCTCAAAATGTTTAAACGCAAAAAGAAATTGCCCTTCGGTCTTGGCGGAAAAGGCGGCATGGGTATGGCAGGATTGCCTGGAAACTTTAAGTAGGCTATAGTGATGGATGTTTTAGAAAAAGCGTTTGAGCTTCTTAGCAAGTATCCCCTTTGCAATCATTGCCTGGGGAGGCAGTTTGCTGCTCTTGGATACAGCATGGAAAACGACATTCGTGGTTCTGCCCTAAAAGTTAGTTTAACTATGCAAGCTACTGATCTCGAAAAAGAAAAGCCTTCTGAAGGCATCAGTAGACTGTATGTTTTAGCATCTAATGGGTTTTCTAGAGAAGCTCAAGAAACTTTAAAGCACTTAAAACAGACCCCCCCTGTTACTACAGAGAAATGTTTTCTTTGCGAAAATAACTTTGATTTGGTTGATAGTTTAACTAAGAAAGCTCTTGTAGCTCTTGAAGGGTATGAGTTTAAGACGTTTCTTGTAGGTATTGAATTGCCTGTGAAAGTTGAGGAACGTGAAGACGAGTTTAAAGCTGCATTTAATCTTGCTTATAGTGAAAGTATAAAGCATGAGTTTGGACGATTATTAGGCAAGGCAGTTGGTCAACGTTCAGGTAAAGAAGCGGACTACCTTATCCCTGATATAGTTGTTGTGTTTAATCCTTTTCTTGGAAAAATCCGTCTTCAGGTAAATCCCTTGTTTGTCGGTGGCAGGTATCGTAAGCTAGTTAGGACAATTCCTCAGTCGAAATGGTTCTGTTCAAATTGCCGTGGAAAAGGTTGCGAAAAATGTGGTGGAACAGGTAAACTATACCCAGAATCGGTTGAAGAGTTATCTTCTAAACCATTGCTAGACGCTGCGCAGGGCGAGGATTCTTTTTTCCATGCTTCAGGTAGAGAAGACATTGATGCAAGGATGCTAGGGACGGGCAGGCCTTTTGTAATTGAAGTTTCTAAGCCAAAGAAGCGTTTCATAGATTTAAAAGCTATTGAAGCAGCCGTTAATACAGCTGCAGTAGATAAGGTTGAGGTCTCGGAGCTTCATTTCACTACTAAAGATAATGTTAGACGTTTAAAAAAAGGTGAAGGGGCTCAGAAAGAATATCGTTTGTTAGCTGAATTTGAGAATGAGGTTACTGATGAAGGCTTGCGTATGATTGAAGAGACTCTTTCGGGTGCTTTAATTAAGCAACAGACACCTTTACGTGTTATGCATCGAAGGGCAGATTTAATCCGAGAAAGGTACATATATAAGGTTGAAGTAAAGAAGGTGTCACTTAAGAGGGCTCTGATGGAAATTCGTTGTCAAGGCGGCCTTTATGTTAAAGAATTGGTGTCTGGAGATGAAGGTCGAACTATTCCAAACGTTTCGGATTTACTTGGTAACAGAGCGAAGACCCTTAAACTTGACGTTCTCAATGTCATAATGGATGATAATTAAAAAGGTGAAAAATAGATGAGAGGTTCAAAAGGATATTATTCTGGCACACGTAGTTTGCTACGAAAACCTAATCGTGAAAGAGGAAAACCACACATAAGCAAAGTACTTCATGAATACACACTTGGTTCACAAGTGATTATAAAAATGGATTCTAGTACCCAAAAGAGTATGCCTCATAAAAGGTTCCATGGTAAAATTGGAATAATTCAAGAAAAGCGTGGACGTGGCTATGTTATAAATGTGCCTCAAGGCGACGCAATTAAAACGATAATTGTACGTTCAGAGCACATGGAGCCATATACTGGGACTTGAGTAAAATGGGTCAAAGAGAACTAAGCGAAACAAGGCTTACATTGCCGCAAGTAAAGAAAGTGCTAGAAAGTATTGGCGAGGAAAACCTTGACCAATTCCAACGTCGCACGCTTGATTATGTTAGTAAGTTCTCCAAGGTTGAACCCGCAAAAGCAGAAGAACTACTTGCTATGCTTGTTAAGGATTATGAGCTTGATGAGGTTGAAGCTGTTCAAATCATAAATTGCATGCCTGAAACTATTGATGAACTACGTGTTTTTCTAGCTGGTGGGCGTAAAATAATTGAAACATCAAAGCTTGAAAAAATAGTTTCAATACTTAACGAAAGTAGAATCCTCAAATAGTGTTAGCAAGTAAGCATTTTTAAGCATTAAATGTAAATAGAGTAGAGAGTCTAGTGATAGTTATGGAGAAGCGATACGAGGAGTACGCTTACGTGTTAGACTTCCTGCCGCACGGTAAGCCTGGATTCCGTCCAACTGGCAGAGCTGGTTATAGAGCGGGAGCTTTAATTCAATGTGTTGGCGAAGAATTCTTTACTTTACTTGAGGCTTTGGTAAAAGAGGGCTTGATGTTAAAACCCGGTGACAGAGTCTACGTAGGAAAAGACTCTCGTGAAGAAGTTACCTACATTATAGGTCGTATAGGATACGAAGAGTTAACAGCAGCAGCGAAAGCGGAGCTTCCAAGCGTTATTAGTAAGGTAGTAGTAAACCGAGAGAGCTGGTTTGTTAACTTCTTCAACACTGCTCGCGCAATTACTCCCCGTATGCATGCCTTAGAGCTTGTCCCAGGTATTGGCAAAAAGTACATGTGGCAAGTAATAAATGAACGTACACGAAAACCCTTTGAAAGCTTCGAGGACCTGCAGAAAAGAACCGAACTGCCCAACCCAACGAAACTAATCACGAAACGGGTTATGGAGGAGCTTGAAGGCGACAGTAAATATCGTCTATTTACTAGGGCACAGTAAAGACGATGGTAATTGAAGAAACGAAGCGGTTGCTTCAAGTTTTTCATATTACTCCAAACAAGCTTCTTGGGCAAAATTTTATGGTAGAGCCCTCCTTTTTTCCTAAACTCAGCATTTATGCATCGTTAAAACCGACAGATGTCGTGTTAGATGCCGGTGCAGGATTCGGTTTTTTAACGCATTATTTGGCTGATAGGTGTAAATCTGTAATTGCTGTTGAAAAAGATCCACAGATTGCAGTTGTGTTGCGTGACAAAATAAGCAGCTTAAGTAATGTGAAAATAATTGAGGGGGATGTGCTAAGAGTTTTTCTACCTCAATTTAACAAAGCCATTGCTGCTCCTCCATATTATTTATCTTCAAAACTGGTTCTTTTTCTTCTTGAGCGCAAGGTTGATTGTGGCGTTTTAATTGTGCAAAAAGAGTTCGCTGATCGTTTAGTTGCTAAAGTAGGCAGTGAAGATTACAGTTGGTTGACTGTAACTGTTTACCATAAAGCGCAGGTAGAGTTATTGGATATAGTTCCTAAAGACATGTTTTATCCTATACCTGAAGTAGATTCAATAATAATGCGTCTTAAACCTTGGGAGACAGCGCCTTTTGAAGTTAAGGATGAATGGTTTTTTGAGCAAATGGTAAAGTGGCTTTTTACTGAACGTAATAAAAAACTCTCCAATGCGCTTGAACCATTTATAAGAATTAATCTAAAACTCGACAAAGAAGAGTATAAAAAACTCATACAGGTTACACCTTTTGCTAATATGCGTCCACGTGAACTTTCACCAGAAAACTTTGGAGCAATAGCCAATGCGTTCACCAATTAAACGTACCTGGTTTGGCGCATTCAAGTTCGATATTACAGAAGACGTTTTTGAACCCTCCGAGGATACATTTCTTTTTGCTGAAAACCTTGACATTCAAAAGGAAGACTTTGTGTTGGATGTGGGTGCTGGTTGCGGTATCCTTGGGATTTTAGCAGCTCAGATAGCAAAAAGCGTGCTTTCGGTAGACATTAATCCTTATGCGGTTAGTTGTGCCAAACATAACTCTATTTTAAATAATGTTCGTAATAAGATGAGTTTTATACAAACTGATCTTCTAACCGCTCTTTCAGAAAAGGCACTATTTGATGTTATTCTTTTTAATTCGCCTTACTTGCCTTCTGAATCTCATGAATTAAATACTTGGATTGGCCGTGCATGGGCAGGTGGAACCAGTGGGCGTGATGTTGTGGATCGTTTTATTCCTCAAGCGGCTATTCATCTTAAAGTTGATGGTAGAATCCTGCTTTTACAGTCAACATTAACAAATGTTGATTTAACAATTCAACGGTTCAAAGAAAATTATCTTGAAGCAACCGTTAAGGCTGACTCTAAGTTGCCTTTTTTTGAAACAATCACTCTAATAGAAGCAAAAGCTCCGAAGTAAAAGCATGATCTGCTGCTTTGTTTGGATAGATGTTTGTTTTGTTGAAGGTTTTTTACTGCCCCCAAGCAACTGGTGACTGCTCTTTTGTTTTTTTAATAGTTGCACTGTTTTTATTTTTTAATGGTAACGTTTATAACTATATTTTATTATTGCTAAAGGCGCGAAGCGGAAGTACAATGGGACATCGTAAACATCATGCTCCAAGACATGGTTCATTAGCTTATTTACCTAGGAAACGGGCTAAAAGTCCAGTAGCCAGAATACGCTATTGGCCAGAAATTAAATCAGATTCTCCTAGGCTGTTAGCCTTTTCAGCTTACAAAGCTGGTATGACTTATATTTTCACAATTGAGGACAAGAAACGTTCTCCACACTTCGGAAAAGAAGTCATGAAAGCAGCAACTATACTAGAGACACCACCAATCATTGTTTGTGGTTTTAGAACATACATGAAAACACCATACGGACTACAAAACATAAGTGAAGTCTGGATGAAAGAACCACCAGCAATACTTAATAGAGCTTTAGTTTTACCAGAAAGCTTCAACACTGAAGCAATGCTTGAAAAGGTTCAACAAAACTTAGATCACACTGTTGCGATCCGTGTAGTTGTCGCAACTCAACCATCCCTAACGAGTTTATCCAAAAAGAAACCTGAAATCTCCGAAATTCAAATTGGCGGAGGAAACATTCAGCAACAATTTGAATATGCTAAACAGCTTTTGGGTAAAACAGTTACACCTGAAGAAGTCTTCAAAGAAGGTCAATTCATTGATGTTGCTGGAGTAACCGTCGGTAAAGGTTGGCAAGGTCCAGTTAAACGTTGGGGAGTAACAGTTCTTCAAGCTAAAGGACGAAAAACAAAACGAGGCATCGCCACACTTGGTCCATGGAATCCACATCACCTCATGTACTCAGTAGCAAGAGCAGGACAAATGGGGTACCACCAAAGAATTGAGTTCAACAAACGTATCATGAAAATCGGTAAAGACGGCAAAGAAGTAACCGTTAAAGGTGGATACATCCGATACGGTGAAGTAAAAGGACCATACATATTAATCGATGGAAGTGTTCCTGGAACAGAAAAACGTCAAATACGTTTACGTGTTCCTGCACGTCCACCAACTGAAGTTCCAGAAACCGCACCGCAAGTAACATATATCTCACTAGATTCCCCGCAAGGAAAATAAGGTGAAATGAGCCATGGCAGAACAAAAAACCGCAGAAATCTTTGACCTTCAAGGCAAAGCAACAGGAAAAATTACACTTCCAAATGTCTTCTCAACACCAGTAAGACCTGACGTTATTAAACGTGCAGTGTTAGCCATACAATCAAACCGTCTCCAACCACAAGGCAGAGACCCGATGGCTGGAAAACGAACCACTGCAGAATCACGTGGAACTGGTATGGCAACTGCAAGAGTCCCACGTCTTAAAGGTGGAAGCGGGCGAGCAGCTTTTGCACCCAGTACTGTTGGAGGAAGACAACCACATCCACCAAAAGCAGAGAAAACAATTGTTAAAGACATTCCAAAGAAAGAAGCTAGGTTGGCATTGACATCCGCAATTGCAGCAACTGCTCAAAAAGAATTTGTAGCTAAACGTGGTCACAAAGTAGAAAATGTTGTACAACTTCCATTAATCGTTGATAACTCGATTGAAAGTTTAACCAAAGCCAAAGAAGTTGAAGACGCATTCGGAAAGCTTGGTATCGAAGCAGATCTAATCCGTGTTAGGGATAGTCGTAACGTCCGCGCTGGTAAAGGCAAACGAAGAGGCAGAAAAATGAAACAAGCCATAGGCGCTCTCATCGTGGTCGTTGATAATAACACCTTAATGAATGCTGCAAGCAACATTCCTGGCGTTCAAGTAACAACCGTTACTAACCTTAATACTGAAATGTTAGCTCCTGGGACACATCCGGGTAGACTGACAGTTTGGAGCAACGGTGCCATTGAACAATTAAAGATTATTTATGGAGAAAATGCATAATGGATCTTAATGAAATAATTTCTTATCCATTAATGACTGAATCAGCCAGCTTAATGGTGGAAAAAGACAATAAACTAATCTTCATTGTTAACCTGAAAGCTGGAAAAGCAGACATAAAACGTGCAGTAGAACAACTATACGAGGTTAAAGTAAGTAAAATAAACTTGCTAATTACTCCTCAAGGCGAAAAGAAAGCCTTTGTAAAACTAACACCCGAATATAAGGCATCAGATGTCGCAATAAAACTAGGAATACTCTAAATTAAAATTATAGAAGGCATGACTTATGGGAAAACGGATTCGTGTACAAAGACGTGGACGCGGTGGCCAAAACTTCAGGGCTTCAACTCACAAACGTGTTGCCCCTGCTAAGTATCCATTCGTAAAGTCACCTAAAGAAGTTTATGAAATGGTTCTTACTGGCACAATTAATGATCTGGTTCATGATCCAGGACGTGGTTCACCACTTTCACTAGTAAAGTTCGATAATGGTCTATCATGTTATACTATTGTTCCTGAAGGAGTTTTCACTGGACAACAAATTAGTCTCGGTGGAAAAGCTCCAGTGGAAATAGGTAACATAATGCCCCTTGGAAAAATCACTGAAGGAACTCTTGTCTGCGACCTTGAACTTCGTCCAGGCGACGGAGGAAAAATGGCTCGCTCGTCAGGAGCTTACGCTACTGTGGTTGGTCACACTCCGCAAGGCACTATGATACGATTACCCTCAGGTAGAACAAGATACATTGACGATTTCTGTATGGCAACCATCGGTGTTGTTTCCGCTTCTGGCAGAATGGAGAAACCATTCCTAAAAGCAGGCGAGAAATTCCACTTAATGAAAGCTAAAGGTCACAAGTATCCGCGAACTAGCGGTCGTAAAATGGTTCCAGCTGTTCACCCCTATGGTAGCAGCAAACGAAGCGCACGCAGAACCACAACTACTTCACATGGTGCACCTCCAGGACAGAAAGTCGGATTGATCGCTGCACGAGGACCAGGACAGAAAAAGAAACGTGCGATACGTTAAATAAAGGAAAAATGAAACTAAAGGTTAGATGAAAAATGCCGAAAGAATTTAGCTACCGTGGACACAGTCTTGAAAGTCTATCAGGCATGTCTATGGATGAATTCATTAATTTGCTTCCATCAAGGCAAAGGAGAAGCTTACAACGAGGACTAACACCAGAACAACGCATCCTGCTTGAAAAACTACGCGAAGCTAAAGAAGCACAAAAGAAAGGTAAAGAAGTCAGCTTGAAAACCCACGTTCGCGACCTAATTATTCTTCCCGAAATGGTGGGTGCAAAAATTCAAGTGCACAATGGCAAAGAATTCGTTGCTCTAGACATTAAACCAGCAATGATCGGACACTACCTTGGTGAATTCGCCATAACTAACAAGCCAGTTAGACATGGAACTCCAGGTATCGGTGCATCACGGTCATCAATGTATGTGCCGTTAAAGTAAGTAGCTCCAAAACTTTTCTTCTTTTCAACTTTTTCTTGTTTTAGTTTTTGTTTGTTTTGTTGATGCTTTTGTATACAGGATTATGTACACCTGCGTTTTTAATGT
>CAZXGX010000081.1:0-9332 GCA_964640475.1 uncultured Candidatus Bathyarchaeia archaeon | reverse complement strand
GTATTCGAAAAGTGAAGATAATCACCGAAACAAAGACGATACAGCAAATGAAAAATAACGTGCTATTTCTGTAAATTTATCTTATTCAGATTTAAGTTGCCGAATTGTTTTCAAGGTTTAACTCTCGAATTGACACCTCTAAAGAGTAACTGAGTGTTTTCTTTCCTGTTTTACGCGCTTAGCATTTACCAAGGTCTTATAAAGACTAATGAAAGGCAAAAACCAGAAGGTTATGAACGAAAGTGATGAACCTGAAAGAAAATCTTCCTGTTTTACCCAAAAAAAAAGCCGTTCCATGATTCTTGGCAAAATCTCACCTACAAAAGTAGATCATTATGCTTTTAAATTTTAACTATCTTTATACTTTAACCGTTGAAATTTTTGACAGCCCCCAGACAACTTGCCCTTCGGTAACAATGTTTTATTGCTCAACTGTTCTATTAACATTTTTTTCCTCCGTTAATGACTTTCTTTGACGCTTCTTGACGTTTGCTGACTTATAATGACGCAGTCTACAAACAATTTAAGCTCTAATTCTTAAAAGCAGCCCAAAATAAGCCCTAACCAAAACAGAGGAGGGCTACACCACAACACAGAGAAGCAAAAACAAACTTAAAACATGATGCTTTCACAGCAATCTTCGTTTCTCAATATTGTAAGCGCAAGGATAATATACAAAGGATTTGCATCATTAACGTTCTGAGGGTGCCTTAGTCATCAAAAGCAAGATTAGCAGCATCGGATACGTTAACAAAATTCAAGAAAACGTAATGGGCGTCAAACGACGTGAACTTGCACCACTTTATGAAGAACTAAAAGCTGCAGACTGCGTAATCTGCGGAGGATCAGGCAGAAGCCTATACTCACTAAACGCAGCCATGAGCCAAATAGCTCTAAGCCAAGTAGGCTGGAGAAACAAAGTCGTTCTAACCCCTGATGATCCAGGATTCCCCGGAACAAACATGCATGACGCAGCACCAGCCCTAGAACGCCGCTACAAAAAAACACTACTTCTCATGAATTCAGGAAGCGGCTACAGCGACGAACCATTAGTTATGGCTCAAGACCTAGGCAAATATATTGAAGAAACAAAAACAAAAAAGTTCTCAATGGGCTTACTTACCTCAACTTACGATTCACCTCTTTCAGAATTAACAAACAAGTACGGCCAAACCGTCCTACTCAAAGGCAGAAGCAAAACTAAACCCAGTTTTGAATACAGCGAAACAGGCATGATGGGAGACATCTTCGAACTTGGCACACTTGAACTTCTCAACAGCATGATAGAAGCAATCTTCTGCAACCTAGAAGTCGACGAAGTCTACAACTTGTGCCGTGAAGAATTCGAAAAAATAGGCGACATGATAGACGCAAACATAGACTCTGAAACCTACAATCAACTTGTTGACATCATGGAGAGACGCACTAACGTGTTCCTTGGTGGAAAAGGCACAGCAAACGAAATCGCCAAAATGACTGGAGTCCGCTTATTCCACATTAAAAGCTTCTTTGGCGACAACGTGTACATTACAAGAGGAGTAAACACACCACACCCAAGAGCAGGCGATTTGGAAATTTTGCTTTCTTACAGCGGCGAGACAAGACCAGTAATAATCTGGGCAGATGTAATTAAGAAATTCGCTGGAACAGTCTTCGCCATTACAGGCACAAAAGACTCAACTTTAGCTAAAAAAGCAGACCTAAAAATTGTACTTGAAGAAGAAGGTAAACCATTCACTCCAAGACGCTTCTACGCAAGAGCAGCATACGTGCTAAGTCCACTTCCAGTTAAATTAGCTGAAAGATACGCACAACGAGGACTAAAACTGCCTGAATACATCATCAGTTGGTACCACTCAGTAACACAATAAAAATAAGCCTCTTCACTGTAATGTTTCAGAGAATAACATGGACCTGCTGCAATCAATCATTTTAGGTTTAATACAGGGCATAACTGAGTGGTTACCGATCTCAAGCACAGGTCATCTGAGAATAGCTGAACACTTTTTCGGATTAACAGTACCACTTCTTTTTGACGTCATCTTACACGCAGGCACATTACTAGTAACACTAATTTACTTCCGTAAAGAAATAAAATATTTACTCACTGCATTGTTTAAACGCAATTTTTCCTCACAATATGGCAAGATGATTTTGCCAATAATCATAGGCACCATACCAACCGTTCTTATTGCAGTTGGAATCGGCGATACATTAGACACGTATTTTAGCTCTTTGCTATGGCTTGGTGTATGGTTCATAATTACAGGAATCGTCCTATTCGCAACTAAATACACAACAGAATACAAAGGCACCATAACTATACCAGCAGCCATCTTAATCGGTGTAATGCAGGGCTTATCCATAATCCCCAGTGTTTCAAGAAGCGGCTTCACAATAGCAACAATGCTGTTTCTAGGCATAAGAAGAGAAGTAGCCTTCAAATTTTCATTCTTACTTTCAATCCCATCAATCATCGGCGCATTAGGCTTAACACTCTACCAAGAACACACCGCATTATCAATTGCAGGCATAAACACAATAGAAATAATCGCCGCAGTAGCAATCACAATCGCAATCAGCTTTGGGGCACTAAAAATTGTTGAGAAAAGTCTAGCAGCTAAAAAATTCCACCTGTTCAGCATATACTGCTTTGCAATCGGAGCAGCACTGCTAATTCTAAGCATTTTAGGCTTCTAACCAAGAAGGCTTACCAACCAGAAAACCTGACAGAAAAACCGCAAACTCACCCTCTGCTTTATAGATGTCAATAATTTCACTGTTAACTTTAACCGTAAGCCGTTCTTTAATTGCCTTAGCGATAAGTTCTGAGACACCAACATTTTTGCCGCCGTCCACAAGCTTCTGCTTCAACAACTCAACAACATCAGTATTCTTACGCTCAATATCAACCGTCCAGCGGCCTCCTTCAATATAGGGACCCGAAACCACTTGGCAGCCATCAGCATACTTAGCTAAGAAGCTTGAGCATTCTGATTCACGTTCAAGAGGCGGACCCAAATGCTTCTTAACATTGGGCAAAACCTGCTGCTCCAACTCAAAAACCATAATGCTAACGGTTTCTTCATTACTCCAAACAGCATCATGCAAAATCTTGTAATCGTTCAATTCAATTAGCTTACGCAGGGAACGCTTAGAACGGTAAAGTTGCCCCCACAAAACATCAGGAACCGACTTAACACCATTAATAATTAAAAAGACAATAGCAGAAGCTCGATTATCCAATTTGTGTTTCAGATCTGCCACAGCCAAAGACTTCTGTGGTTTAGGATAAAAGAAGTCCTCAGATGGCTTTTGCATAAAAGCCCTAGCTGCACCGATAAACGTGAAGAGTTTCTCTGACAGAACTGCAGAGGCAACGTTACGAGCCTTATCAACAGGATCAACAATCACTAATGGTTCAGGAAACAACAAGGAAAGCTCAGTTTCTCTTCCAGCAAAATGATTCTCAATATCAATCACTACACGCCGACTGTATTTTGCAAATGCCTCAACAGTTTTAGTAAAGGAGCCATAAGCGATAACTAAAAGTTCACACAAATACCCGCTGAAGCCGCCGACCTTAATTTCAGCTCCATACACGCCAACACCTTGCATAAACTTTTTAAGAAGTCGAACTTCCCCACGCAAGCTTTTGGTTAGACGCTTCTTAATGTAGTCGGTGTGGTATGGTGTTCGATCAGTAGCGCTTTGCCATTCACCAAGCGATGAAGCATAACAGGGCACAATATCCACACGGTAATCGTCTACAAAAACTTCAAGGTAGGGATGCTCAGCAAATCTTTCAACCTGCCTTGCACCTTCAGCAGCTGCTTTAGCAACTTTTAATCCTACATCACCAAGATTCTTCCGCGGAATCGAAGTGGGCAACTGCATGAAAACGTCAATGTCTGGATTTTCACATAACCAAGTATCTTTTGCAACGGACCCTTCAACGCGGACAACAGCTTGCACGCCTTGCCGCTGGCAGACTAACGCAATTTTCTTCTCTAACTTTTTACTTAAAGCCTCAACTTTAGAGTACTCCTCTTTTGAAGGAGTAATTTTTTTAAGAATCTGTTTTGTTACGGCTTCAATTGTGTTTTGCATGCCATTTTTCTCTTCACTATGGACAAAATTCTTTTAACGTTGTGTATGTTGGACCATTCGGTGAAAGCTGACTCTTTTTTAGTCTTAAACAACTTGCTTTTATGTGACCAAACTCGTACTCTGAATGCTGAGTAACAAAATCAACTAGACGCTGCTTGTTTGCTCCTGAACGAACACGCGCAATAGTTAAATGCGGATTGAAACCTTCAGGTTCAGATGCAAAACCTAAATCGTGAATTTGAGGCTCAAGCTGCTCAAAAATGCTTTTTAATTGTTCAGCACCAATTGTGATTCCAGCCCATACAACTCGTGGATAATTTATTGTTGGAAAAACACCCAAGCCATTAAGTACAACGTTAAATGAGGTGAACTTTACTTTTTTCATGACTTCATAGACTTTATCAACCATTTCTGGATTAATACTGCCAAGAAACCTGACGGTTATGTGGATGTTTTTTGGTTCAACAAGTTTAAGGTCGGCGTTTGTTTGTAGCAACAGTTTTTGCACTGCCGCTATCCTGTTTATTAAACTATCATTTTGTATATCGAAAGCGATGAAGCTTCTTATTTGTTCGGACATTTTTCTTCCAAAGTACTTTTAACACTTAACCCTCATAAATGCTTTAATCAAAGATACCGCTATAGCAACATAAAAAAAGGGTAATTTCATGAACGCTGACAAACTTGTCATTGGCTTAACTGGAATGCCTGGAGCGGGCAAATCCTTATTTGTTGAAGCAGCAACCGAACTAGGTTACGCAGTAGTAACTATGGGAGACGTAATTAGGGAAGAAACAAAAAAACAAGGCTTAGAATTAAACCCACAGAACGTCGGCAAAGTTATGCTTCAACTACGTCAAGAATATGGCAATTATGTTATCGCAGAAAAATGCGTGCCAAAAATTAAAGCCCAAACAAGCCAAAAAGTCATAATTGATGGTCTGCGAAGCCTAAATGAAGCAGAAATATTCAAAACCAACTTCAAAAACTTTAAGTTAATTGCTGTTCATGCATCTCCTGAAATACGTTTTGTACGCTTAAGTCAACGAGGTAGAAGCGATGACCCAAAAAAATACGATACATTTCACGAGCGTGACATGCGTGAACTCAGTGTTGGTTTAGGAAACGCTATTGCAATGTCTGAGCAGATTTTAGTTAATGATAATAGCATGGAATCGTTTAAAACTCAAGTGAAAAAATATTTGGAGCTGTCTGAAAAGAAATGGATGAAGAAATAATTATCCACATTGAGGCTGAAGTTAACCCAACTGAGGACGAAGAAAAAGTAAAAACCGCAATAAACAACATCGTAAGCAACTCCACTTTCACATCTAATCCAGGATTTAAAGGCTCAATTCTAAAAGCAGAAGCCAAAGGACAAGAATCACTTGTAAAACTCCGCAATATGCTACATAACGACCGAATAAGAGACGCCTCAAGAAAACTACTTTACCGAGCAATAAGAGACAACAAAATCAGTTTCTTCCTAAACAAGCAAGTAGCATACGCTGGACATGTCTCCTTTTCAGAAGAAATAAAAGAATCCCCTCTTGGACCATTAAAGGTTACAATTGAAACTTGCACACCAACACAAATTGTAGAATGGCTTGCAGAAAAAACCGAGAAACAGTGAAACAAATAGTGATTGAAAGAGCTCATGTAACTAAAACAGGTGCTATTCTATTAGGGGACAATGTCGCATGCGATGCTTTTGAAGCTTCAAGACCAATACGAATTGTTACACACGCTCACGCTGACCATTTAGGCGGTTTGCGGAAAAGCATAAAATGCTGCGAAAAAGTCCTCATGACACCAGCAACAAGAGACTTAGCTGAAACGCTTAATGACAATTTAAAGTTACGAAGCGAATCAATCCAACCCCTTGAGTACGGCAAAACAATAAAGTATGGTGACGAAAAAATCACCCTGCAAAAAGCAGACCATATTTTAGGCGCGGCACAAGTACTCGTTGAAGACGCAGGTGGAATACGCATTGCTTACAGTGGCGATTTTAGAGTAGAAAATACCCCAGTTGTTGACTGCGACGTTTTGGTTGTTGAAGCGACTTATGGTAAGCCTTCGTGCCGACGCAATTTTGAGGTTGATGTTAAAGAGCTTTTGGTTTCTATGATTGAACGACGCCTACGAGGTGGAGCAGTCTACGTTTTTGGTTTTCACGGCAAACTACAGGAAGTCATGCAGACGCTAAGGCAAGCTGATGTAGAAGTGCCATTTGTGATGCCTGAGCGTGTTTATGAGGTTTCTAAGGTTTGTGAAAAACATGGTATGAACTTGGGTTGCATGTCTCTTTCTACCAGTAAAGAGGGACAGGAACTTTTAGACGGCAATTTACCAAGTGTAGCCTTTTATCATGTAAATTCTCGTCAACATGTAGGTTTAAGAAATGCACGAATTTGCGTCAGCGGATGGGAATTTCAAACTGCCTGTCGACAAATCGGCGACAGAGAATACTTGGTTGCGTTAAGTGACCACTCAGACTTTGACGGCTTAATCGAGTACGTTAAACGCTCAAAAGCCAAACAGGTCATAACAGATAATTACCGTAGTCACGGCGCAGTGCTAGCAAGCGAAATCAGCAAACGACTGGGCATTTCCGCAGTGGCGATGCCGCGAGGCAAAGGACAAACAACTCTGTAAGCCTTCATGTTTTTTCTGGTTTAGAAAGATTGTTGATGGTTGTTGTTCCTTTTTGAAGCCTAAAAATGAAGTATACGTTTATGATTATTGAAGCCCAGAAGAAGTAGAAATTAAAGTTGGGATTTTGAGCACCAAGGTCGCCAATAGTGATAGCAGCTTGATAATTGTAAAAGGTTAGCCATAAGGGACTCCACACTGCATAGTGACCAGCGGGGTTGCCGAAATAGTCATAGATTAAGTTGAAGAAGATGAAGAGCAAGCCCAAGATGATGTTTGTGAGAACCATAAGTTTTGCTTGCTTATTCATGGTTAACCAAATTTAAATTCACTTTAACAATTTAAAAATCTTTGTGAAAACTGTCTTTTTTTGCTTCTTATTGCACAAACCAACTTTGACATACAAGAACTTAACTCGCAAATAAAACTACCTTTTCTCTAAGAGTTTAAATGTCAACCTATCAAACACTACTGTTAGCAAGCCCAAACAAGATTATTAAAAATGGTAGAAATATAGCTATAGGACTAATAGCAGCAGCGTTGATCCTCATAATTCTCACTTCAGGCGTACTAAGCATCACCCCAGTAAAAGATACCAATAAAAACGCAGA
Organism: uncultured Candidatus Bathyarchaeia archaeon; assembly: GCA_964640475.1. Taxonomy (GTDB): domain Archaea; phylum Thermoproteota; class Bathyarchaeia; order Bathyarchaeales; family Bathycorpusculaceae; genus Bathycorpusculum. Next base: position 1,956 of record CAZXGX010000081.1, on the reverse strand, counting down.
AACCGATCCTAATTATGTTGCATCCATTTATACAGAAAACGTGGTTTCGGATTCATTAGTTCTAAATCCAAGCGGCCACTACTTTGTGGGCTTTTATGTTATAGAAGATGCTTTAAACTCAATTCTCCAAGGAAACTACACTTGTATAAGCAACGGCACAAATAACGCCGTAATAGTTACAGTGTGGAGCCAAAAGGATTTCATCAATTACTTAGACAACCGCCAAGCAACACCATGCTATAACAGAGACATGATGCCAATGGTAACAGGCAACATCAATGTTACCCTATCAAGCGGCAACTACTTCATACTTTTTAGCGGTGCAAGTGTGGACACAAAAACAGTCTCAGTTCAAATAGACTTAACCTACACTAAATAAAAAACTTTTTTTTGACTATAACTTTAGTTACACTTAAAAGATTAAATTAACGTCTCACAATACTTACTATAATATAGGGTATGTAACATGTCTAAATCATCAGATATTTCAGGATTCTACAAGCTTTCACCAAAAGAACGCTTAGCAATCGTTAAAGACTTCGCAGGTTTAACTGACGAAGAAGTCGCTTTACTTGAGCAAACCAGCTCTTTACCACTTGAATTGGCTGATCACATGGTAGAAAACGTCATCGGCGTTTTCCCTGAACCATTAGGAATAGGAGTAAACTTCCTAATCAACGGCAAAGACTACCTAATACCCATGGCAACTGAAGAGCCAAGCGTAATAGCCGCAGCAAGTTACGCAGCAAAAATGGTCCGCCAAGGCGGCGGATTCCGCACAAAAAGCTCAGCTCCAGTAATGATTGGACAAATCCAAGTTGTCAAACTTCCAGACGCAGAATACGCCAGAAACCAGGTTCTAAGCCGCAGACCTACCATTATGAAGAAAGCAAACGACCAAGATCCAACCTTGACCTCTCTTGGCGGCGGAGTAGTTGATTTAGGAGCAAAAGTTATTGACACCTCAATGGGTCAAATGCTTATAGTAGAATTATTTGTTGACTGCCGAGACGCAATGGGCGCAAACGCCGTTAACACAATGTGCGAAGCAGTTGCACCATTTATAGAAGAAATCACTGGCGGCACAGTTTACCTACGCATCATATCTAACCTAGCCACAAGACGCCTTGCCAGAGCAACATGCACTGTCCCCAAAGAAGCAGTAGGAGGCGAAGCAGTTGTCGACGGTATCGCTTACGCATCCGCATTTGCCGCTGCAGATCCATTCCGAGCAGCTACACACAACAAAGGTGCTCTAAATGGAATAATCGCAGTTATTCTAGCAACAGGAAACGACCACCGCGCAATTGAAGCAGGCGCTCACGGATTCGCAGCTTTCCATCACCCATACACTTCACTATCAACATGGAAGAAAAATCCAAGAGGAGACTTGGAAGGCGCAATCGAGTTGCCAATGGCTGTAGGCGTAGTTGGTGGCGCAGTAAAGACACACCCAATAGCCAAAATCGCCATGAAAATCTTAGGTGTGAAATCATCCAACGAGTTTGAGGAACTATTGGCTGCAGTTGGTTTAGCTCAGAATCTTGCTGCTTTACGGGCTCTTGTAAATGAAGGCATTCAAAGTGGCCACATGGCTTTACATGCAAGAAACATCGCTATCAATGCAGGCGCAAAAGACAAAATGATCGATATGGTCGCTCAACAAATGATTAATGAACGTAGAGTACGTGTTGACAGGGCAAAAGAGATTCTTGAAGAATTAAACAAAAAACAATAATCATATCCTTTTTTCTTTATTATATCATATTATATTTTTTTCTTTATGATGAATCAAGCATTGGTGGATACGAACCAGTAGGGTACGCTACATGAAGTAAAAGCAGAAGCGCCAAAACTGTAGTATGCCAATTTGACTCATCCGAAGTGGCATTTGTATTTGACCAGCCGCCGTCGGATCTTTGAGCGTCTAGCACATACTGAATGAAGACTGGGTCA
>CAZXGX010000080.1:0-9368 GCA_964640475.1 uncultured Candidatus Bathyarchaeia archaeon | reverse complement strand
ATTGTTGAAGTTGTTTAATGGGTAAAAAGTGTTTTCGTCAAGAAATCTTGACTAAGCCTTCAGGAATTGTAGTCAACTTTTCTTGACTAATGCTGATTTGGTGTATGAATGGTTTTTGTTTGCCCTGTTGCAGATGCATAGGAAAACCTCAAGTAACGGGAATAAGCTTTCAACTATATTTCATTTCTTTCTTCTTTCTCATGGCTGAATTGACAAGGATAAGCAGGCTCATCTAAGCTTGGTCAGCTTGTGACTATTTGCACAACCAGCAAGCTACTTGAAACAATTTTTGAAACTAAAAAGCAATCTTTAGTTTTGAACTTTGGAAGTTGTTGTGATTTAGGACCAAGACTCAACAACAAATTGATAAGAAAAATTCCAACATACCATTTTTCAGAAAAACACTGCTTGAACACCAACTTATAGCAAGCCCACAACCAGCCAACAGCTTAAACCAGAAGCAGAATCCAAAACCCAAACTGCAACACTACCCAATGCTTGTTGTTGTGTACAAGGGCTACCTCGCCAACAACTAATAGAACAAAAACAAAACAACCATCAACCGCCCTCTCCAAAAAACCAAAAACCCAACGCAGAAGACTACAAAAAACAAGCTGTTTTATCCTTTAACTTAAATAATAATTCAAACAAAAAGATGTATCTAACATTGCCGCGTGAACCCTGATGAGTCTAAGATTAAACCCTGAATACGATAAGCTTCTGCCCAAAATGTCTGACGAAGAATTCGCTGAACTAAAAGAGTCAATAAAAAACGAAGGACAACACTACGCAATAATTGCCAACGAAGACCTTGAAGTTCTAGATGGGCATCACAGGTTCCGAGCATGTATAGAACTTGGAATTGAGCCTGACTTTGAGGTTCGCAAGTTTGATAATAAACTTCTTGAGAAAAAATTCGTTATAGAAGCAAACCTTAGACGTCGAAATCTAAACAATTTTCAACTTGTAGAACTAGCCATACCATTACTGGAAATAGAAAAAGCATTAGCTAAAGAACGCCAAAGCAAAGGCGGCAAAAATGGAAGAAACATCCAATTAGGCTTAGCGCCAGAAGACGCAGAGCCCATAACAAAAGCTAAAGCAACCGAAGTAGTAGCTAAAAAAGCTGGGCTTTCAACACGCACCTTTGAGCGAGGCAAAAAAATAATTGAGCAAGCAAGCGAAGAAGACAAACAGAAACTTAGAGATGGAAAAGCAAGTATAGCCAAAGTTTACCGTGAAGTAGTCACGCCACCAACACCAAAACCAATAACTGAACAATCAAAAGCGGCAACTGATCCACTAGCAAAACAGAACAGGGAAGCCTTAGCAGCAGTTTTTAAAAGCATGATCGAGCAGGGACTGTTTTGTCCTTCATGCGGCGGAAAAATGTTTCAATGCAGCAAATGCCACAAAACACTCAAGGAATTAGTGAAAAACGATGAAGCCCCTGTGGAAACTGAAGATGACTTTAAGGATGAATTTCTATAGTTAACTTTTAATGTCTTCTTTGAGACTGGAAATTTTTGCTTTTAAACTGTAACTTAAAATTACTATTAACCAAGCTATGACTAGAGGAATTGCAACAGCTACAACCAGCAAATTTAAACTGTAAAATGGTGAGGATTGATCCCTGCCTGTTTTAGGTTTATCCGGCTCAACAGTTGGCATTGGAGTGTATCTTGGGGTAGGTTCAACATTTCCTGATGGTGTCGGATTTATCGATGGATCAAATGTTGGTACTGGATAAATTAATTCGGGGATTTCTGGGGCTCTTTGAATTGAAGAATTAGCTATTGGCATAAAAGCAACTTCGCCAAGAGCTGGGTCATCCTTTTTATCATAAATCATTTGATTGATTACATCTAAATCGGTTGTTCCCCACCAATTATTTGTTGCATCAATATCCTCAGCCGCTGTAGTAATGCTATTTACGCTGTTACCTAAAATGTTGTTGTTACTAATTATCGAACCATAATCTGGATTATGAATGCCTATCTTATTATTCGTGATTGTATTGGAATCTATTAAGGCATTACCGCCTGAAATTCCATATTCTGTATTGTTATTAATCAGGTTTCTTCTAATCGGAATTGTACCTGAACTGGTGACTAGTATTCCGACGCGGCAACCTGTAATTACGTTATCTGTTATTTGGAAATTTCCTAAATGCGTCTCGATTCCAACATCAAAAGTTGAAATAAAATTGTTCACAATAACTGGGCTTCCTGAACCGTAAATTCCCATACCAAAACCATTACCTACTATGGTATTGCCCAAGATTGTTGGTATACCTGAAATAACCTCCACGCCATCTTCACCTGATAGGGAAATATTATTATTTATTATAATTGGCGAGCCTTCTCTGATTTCCATCCTGTGGCTTATTTGACTGTCTGCAATTTTAGGTGATGCACCGTTGATGTTTACTGCAATACAGTTTAGAATCGCATTCTCTATTATGCAACCTTGACCTGTCTGCTCATTCCAGCTGCTACTTGAAGCCAAAAATCTTATTTGATTAAAAAACCACTGGTTATTTGTTTGAAAAACTATTTTGTCAGTGCTTGTTCCTTTAGCGTTTAATGTGCCATTAACATCAATACGGTAAAAACCCATATTTACGGTAACACCTGGCTCAATCGTCAAAGTTGCGCCCTCAGCAATAATGATGTTGCCTGTTAGATTGTATGGACTATTATTTTTTATCAGGGTGAAATCTGAAGTGAAAGTGCCGCTAATTGATACAGAAACCGCTTCTGCCTCATTAACTACGGTTAACCCACCTGCGCAGATAAGAGCCAATAATATTATGCAAGCGAGTTGTCGCAATTTTACACCAGACCAAACCTTACAGCCTTTTTAAATATAAAATTATTGAAAAATCAAGAAAAAAATTATACAAGAAGCCAATTGCTAAAAAAATGAATCCTGCCATTAATCTTGATATCTAGCTACGTTTTCGTATTGGGTCGGCAGAGAAAAAGCTGAATCCTCATAAATTATATCCAAATTCCATTCATGAATTCCCAAGTTGTCTTGTAGTAAATCCCAAAGTTCGCTTGTAGTAGAATCAGCTTTGAAGATACCCCAAATGGTATCACTTTTCCACCGCATACCCCAACCATAATTCTGTGGCAAAACCAAAACTGAATCAGCTTTAATAGACCCTTGAACGATTGAGGGATTCTTAACTACATTATTCCAAAAGTTTTGCAGCGCCTCAAAATGCTCATCTTTCAAGGTTCCATAAGGATTCGATTGACCCTCTTCATAAAAATTGAATAATACAAAATATTTTGCTCCGCACTCATAGGATGTTTTTAATTGAGTAAATATTTCACTGCCGCTATCAAGGTAAGGTGCTGAATTATACTTCCAAGTAATAACAACTCCCCAACTCTTGTTCTGCACGGTTGCGGCGCCTCGGCAGAGTGAAATCTGTTGGTTTAACGAAATGTTCCAGCCAATCTGTGCAAGCATAACATCATAACCAGCTTGGTAATCAAACCAGTAAAGAGCATAATCAGAACTAAAAACAGTAGTTCTGTTTTTCAGAAAACCAATATCATCCTTATTACGGCATAGAAAACGATCCGCTACTTCATCAACATCCTTGAAAGGCCGGGCATCTAATAATTGCTGGTAAGTAGTAGAGGCTAAAACACCTGACTGCTTAACAATAATTGTACCATTTGAATAATAAGTTGTGTAAACCTCTTGACCACCCCGGTTTGGTTCAAACAGATTAATTACTCCATTAAGCTCATAATGAATTACGGTACCATCAGATTTTTCAACTACTATATCACCATACCTTGTTTTAGTTATAGAATCACCAGTCAACAAGTCATCATATTCTGAATAATCATCAAGCATTTTCCCACCCAACTCATCACTATAATAGACACCGATAAGATGACTACCCCAGCGTTCTTTAGCTGAGTCAAGCCAAACAGAAAACGAAGACTCAATATAATTACCAAAATACGGCAGAAAATACATTCCACAAGAAACCGCGTAATCGCCCAACTCGTTTACCGCATCAAAGTCTCTTTGAAGGCTACCAGATTGTAAAACAAAAAGGTTACTGTAACTTTTAACCCTGTCAATAAGCTGTTTACCTTCAACTACAGAGTTTCCTCCGTAGGATACGCCGACAAAAGCAGGTGGATTTGCACTATCTTGAATTCCATAATGGACAAATACTACAGCTGAGAGCACAATTATTATGATTAGGATTATAGCAGCGAAAGCTGTTTTCTTCGTTCTAAGACTTCGAAGCATAGATGAAACATGAAAGAAAGCAAATTAAAACTTTCTAATATTAAGGGAGCAACAATCAAAATGGTTACAGGCTTAGACCAGACAGAAAATACCCTTTGAACAATTAAAACGACAAAAAATATACATAAACCTGCTCCCCAAAATAAAATATTGCACTAAATTAAAATAATTAAACACAAACATTACTCTGAGGATTTAGCGATGCTAACGAAAAAATACAGACGACTATTAATGATCTCACTTGCAGTAGCAATTCTTATTCCCACACAAATCAGCCTTGTCAATTCATCCGCTGGTTTAATCAGAATAAACAGGACAACCGCAAGCATTCCAAATCAGCAGGTAACCGCAGGCGACAACGTGAACCTGTATTTTGGAGACCCAGGCATTATGTGGTCAGGCAACCAGTTTTATTTACTTTTAAGCCATGACTTATCAACAACGGTTTCGTCAGGCGATTATATTTATTCACCCAGATTTTCAGTAGCAAACCTACAAAATCCATACACAACAACCGGTTACTCGAACGGTGACGGTTTCTGGACTATTGGAAACAATTGGGTAAACGGCACCTTCGCCATGAACATGCCTGCAGGAAGTTACTCTGTGAAAGCATTCGATTTTGGAGAAGCAGGTTCAGAAACAGACACTGGCAGTGTCGCAGTAACTGACACATTCATCATTGTTAACCCCTTAAGCTATCAAACAACCTTCCAAATCTCACCAAGTTCAGGTCCAGGCGGAATTAACGCCCAATTTAGCGGTTCAGGCTACCGTTCTTACACTACTATTGACATCGCATATTATGACCCAGCATACTCAGAATACAGAGCTTGGAGAACCGCAACAACCGACGCGTATGGAAACTTTACATTCACTGCGGAGATTCCTGATTTAGGAAAATCCAATTATCAAGGAGACAACCCAGAAACATACAACCGGCTTCAATACAAAACACAATATCAAGGTTTAGCCTACAGTTATGCAACATATGACCAGTATGCACGAGGGCTAAAAACCATTGGAAGCCAAACAGCAACATATGGACTTTATGGGAACAGCAGCAATCTGGTAACAACTGTCAAAGCCGAAGCTGGAGAATCACTTACAATCAGCGGCAAATGGTTCCATCCAGGCGCAATCTACATTTTACTTGATAGTGAAGCAACCATTGGCACAGTGACCCGTAACCAATGGAACAATGCAATACCCATAGGCAACACAGTTGCCAACTCACAAGGTACTTTTGAAGTAACAGTAACAATTCCAAACGATATTGACGGCGGAGAACACTACATCGCAGTTGAAGATTCAGAAAACACTATTATCGTAAAAATATTGATAACCTCTGGGACCCTGCAAATTTCACCCGCCTCAGGTCCAGGCGGAGCCAACATCCAATTCTCCGGAACAGGTTACCCAGCATTAAGTCCTGTTTCAATAAGCTATCGAGATAACCAGTACAGTTCATGGAATTACTGGACTACCCTTTACTCTGATTCAGCTGGTAACATAAATCTTAACGTTGAAATCCCTGATCTTGGAAGGTCATGTTATTCTGGAGATTCTTACATCACTTCTACAATGATATCATTTAGGTCTGAAGTTAATGGAAGAATTTTTGCATATGCAGATTATACCCAGAATGCCCGTGGGCTAATACAAGTCGGAGCCAAAACCGCAACTTACCTTTATGGTAGCCAAACAAACTTTGCTAATTACAATCTTGAAATGAGATCCGGAGACACAATGACAATTTCAGGAAGAAACTTCCACCCAGGCATTATTTACATCCGATGGGATGGAAACGTAATCATAGGCACAGTCACAAGCACATCAGCAAACAACTGGAGCAGCGCATCAATAATTGGACAATCAATCGCCAATTCAATAGGTTCCTTTGATACAACCGTGACAATTCCAACAACTGAAGCGGGAAACCATTGGGTAGCTATAGAAGATTCAGAGACCAGCCTAATAATTCAAATACCTGTTGTAAACTCATCGACACCTACACCGACTCCAACACCCACACCTACACAAAGCCCCAGCCAACCAACCCCAATACCTACACCAGAAACAACTCCAACTCCATCACAAAACCCAACATCTACACCAACACCGATACCAACCGCAACACCCACACCACAACCTACAAGTAATCAGACACCAACAATCGATGTCTCATGTAAAAGTATTCCAACCGACAACGGATTTAAAGTAGAGATTAGCGGACTCCTTGCCAGCAACGGTGCAGGACTCTCAGATAAAGCAGTGCAACTCTACTACAGCAATGACGGCGGCAATAATTGGGAAACACTAACGTTAGTTAACACAGGCAACGATGGCAAATTCAACGCGGTCTGGCATGCACCCATATCAGGAATTCTATCAATCAAGGCTGTTAGCGAAGCAAACACTGAATACAATCAAGCAACCATAGCAGTCAACCATGCAGTAACCGAAGCAACAGACCAAAACGTGTTCTCAATGACCTCAAACTCTACAATTACAAAACTGATTTTCAACTCAGAAACTAAAGAGTTAAGCTTTAACGCCAGCGGAGAAACAGGAACCGAAGGCTACGTGAGCATAAACATTCCAAAATCTCTCATAGCTGACATATCAAACCTCAAAGTTTACGTTGACGACATAACAGTTTCATATGATGTTAAAGAGCAAACAGACTGGTGGATAATTACCTTCAATTACTCTCATAGTTCACACACAATAGTAATGGCTTTAAGTGAAACCTCAACAGATCAAAACGACACTTCTTCTGAACAAATGTTGCTTTATGTCTTACCCATTATAGCCATAGCAATAATCGCCACTACTGCAGTTATCTTAAGAAAAAGACAAGGTAATAGGAAAAACTAAACCCTTTTTTTCTTTACCTTAAGTCCCCTTTTTAGTCCAGCCTATGAATTCTAATTCTGGAAAAATATTATATATACGATTTGATGCATCATAAGTATGCGAAAGAAAATTTCAAATAAAGTTTACGCTGCAATTGCACTAATGATTATAATATTGGGTGCCGCAATAGCAGTTTTTGCTTACCAAAACTTTTTCTCCACACCAAAAAAAGAATATTCCCCTGGAATAAATGTTGGAGATACTTTTACTTATAGCATAAAAGGTTATTCTGAATTGCTCGATGAAAATTCTTCTACCCCTGAAAAATTTTATGACTTTAACAAGACTGATTACTACCGTGTAACTATCACAGCTGTTTCCGATCCAATAGTTAATTTCACTACATCGTGGCGTTTCAGTAATGGAACCCAAATATCTGGTGCCCATTATATTAATGTTGAAACAGGCGATAACGACGAAGAATTCTGGGCTATTTATGCAGCTAATTTAACAGTTGGGTCGCTTGTTCGTCCAACTGGTATTGATGGTGCAATCGTTAACAGTACTGACATAGAATCCTTTGCAAGCGGGGACAGAGAATATAATCTCATGCAGCTTCAAAGTCAATTCACAAATCTTGATGACCCAACATACAGTACAATGTATATGGATTACATTTACGTTCACTTCGACACGAAAACAGGTATGCTTATTGAACTAAGTGAAATTAAAATCTACAATGACCCTTCACTCATCTTAAGGCTAGTATGGAAACTTGTGGATACGAACGTTTGGACAGTATCCTAATTTTTTTATTCTAAATTTATATTGATAAAAGAAAAACACGACGCTTTTCTATTTTTTACAGTGATGGTCTGCTAAAATACGGCTTTTTTGACTTAATATCTTCCCAAAGGTTGGATTAACAGGAAACATCGTATCATTTATAGCTGCTATTTTTACTCTCTGTACACTAGATAATTTTTTAATTTTAATAACTAACTCATTAATACTATTAAAATCAGTAATGGGTGCTATAGCTAAAATATCGTACGGTCCAATTATTTCACTAACTACCAAAATATTTTTCATCTTTTTTAATGCTTCAATAGTCACAGATTTAGCTTGACTAGAAACAGTTGTTATTAACAAGCAAACTTTCCCCTGATATCCAAGTCTGCCAAGATCAATTGTTACGACTGATTTTAGAATTATTCCATCCTTCTTCATTTTATCATATCTGCTTTTAACAGTAAATGACGAGACTCCAACTTTCTTTGAAACCTTCAAAAAAGACATTTGAGCATCTTTTAAAAGTTCGCTTAAAATTAGATAATCAATTTCGTCCATAGTCACCGTTTTCCAGTAGGATTTAAATCAATATTTTCAAAAGTGTTAAGTGGTGGACCAGACCAGACGTTAATTGTTACTTTTTGAGCTGCAAAATGCTCTCTAATGCTGTATGCAATTTTATCTAGTTCGCTCACCGTTCTCGCAAAAACTAACGCACAGAGATCATATTCACCTACACTTGCTGAAGGTTCTACCAAGATGGCTTGCTTATCTATCAACTTTATAATTTCTTGGTCAATGTTGCCATCAAAATTTACTCCTATTGTTGCTACAAGAGGAAAACCTAAAGCGTCAATATTTGGGTACAGTGTTGCACCAGTTATCACTTTTAACTTTTTTAAACGTTTAATACGGTTTAATACTGATACTGATGATGTACCGCATTCTTTGGCAATGTCTTTTAGTCGAGTTCGAGCATCTTTGATTAGCATACCTAATATTTTAATGTCTATATCATCGATTTCTACGATTTCGCCCAAATATTACCCACTTTACTATTAATTCTTAATTACATATACATAAACGTAGTCAATGAATTTTAAAATACCAACAAGAAAATCTAATTTTATTCATATGTAATGCTTAATAATTTAAGTAAAGTTCAATTAATCTTACAAAATATTATTTTTCTCCTACATAGCCTTATTGATTACGACAGTTATCGCGGCTCGCTAAACTCTGCTATTATGTATTTATCAAAAACAAGTTAAATTAATGGGGCCGGGGCAGGGATTTGAACCCTGGCAAAAGGCTCCACAGGCCTCTAGGCTACCAAGCTACCTCACCCCGGCCATTGTATTTTGTATTTCTTTCTTGCGCGCATATTTTAGGTGTGCTTATTCATTTTTCTTTGCTCGGCAATATTAAGT
>CAZXGX010000079.1:2199-9652 GCA_964640475.1 uncultured Candidatus Bathyarchaeia archaeon | reverse complement strand
TATGACGCCACAGCACGTGGATATGACCTCAACGTATCAATATCTAACAGTTTAACTAGCTACAGCATAATACGCGCATTCCCAGGCAACAGAATAATTCTCGGAAACGTTAGCGCTTCAGGAGTAACCCTCATAGGCTTAAGTCTAGAGACAGGTTCTGAAGGCACTTTACTATTCAGCAAAACAAATGCGGCACCCTCAGACGAATGGAACGACATAACTGTTACTGGCAGCATTGGACAAGCCGGCTGGACAGCATTCAGCATTGACGACATGGTTGCAACATACTGGACAAAAGAAAACAGAGTCAACTATGCATACAGCTTAGAAACAGGCGAATTCCTATGGGAAACTGCACCACAAATCTACTCAGACGCATGGAGCGACACAGTCACACTATCCTACGGCCCAGAAAAAGTCATTGCATACGGAAAACTCTACTCAGCAAGCGTAGGTGGAGTAGTCTACTGCTATGACGTCGACGATGGTTCACTACTATGGTCATACAATGCAACTGACCTATACACTGAATCTTACTTAGGCAACAACTGGTGGATTATTCCATTGTTTGTTTCTGACGGAAAAATCTATTTCGGTAGCTTAGAGCATTCTGCACTTGATCCTAAGCCAAGAGGCGCACCGTTCTTCTGCCTTGACGCAGAAACAGGTGAATTGGTCTTTGAGATCGATGGTGCATTCCGACAGACTCGGTGGGGTGGACGCGCATTAATCGGCGACAGCATCATTGCTACACAAGACACATACAACCAACAAATCTACGGTATCGGTAAAGGCGCAAGCCAAACAACAGTCACATCAATGACATCCGCAGTATCATTCGATACTCCAGTGATCATCTCTGGCAGTGTACTGGACATTTCACCAGGCACCTCAGACTCATCTATAACCTTGAGGTTCCCGAATGGAGTTGCAGCAGTCTCTGACGCAAGCATGAGCGACTGGATGCTATATGTCTACAAACAATTTGACCAACCAATGGATACAACAGGCGTTGCAGTCTCAATCGATGCAATTGATCCTAACGGCAACTACATACACTTAGGCGATGCAACAACAGACGCATCAGGCCATTACAGCTTGGTAGTTACTCCAGAAAACGCAGGAACATACACAGTTTACGTAACCTTCGCAGGCACTAACGGATACTATGGTTCATTTGCTGAAACAACAGTTGCAGTTCAAGAAGCAGCTCAAGCAACAGCAACTCCAACACCAATCGCAAACCCACCATACGAACTCTACACAATAGGCTCAGCAATAGCAATCATTGTTGCCCTCGCAGTAGCAGTATTGTTACTAAGGAAGAAACCATAAAATGCAAAAACAAAACAAAAAACATTTTTCCTTTTTTTTTAAAGCATTGGCAAGGAAGGGACTGAAAGGGCTTCAATTGTTCTTACCAAGCAATTGTAGTAGCATTTTTCTATTCTCCTTAAATTCTTAAGCCCCAGCAAACCCTTCCCTTTCCAATAAAAAAATTAATTTTTACCTACTGTTTTTTGGAAACCCTAAAATTCCATAGTGTATTATTTTTTCTGGATTTCCTATGCCCTACAATGAGCTTCGAAAAGATTATTTGCTTAATCGTTGGGTTGTAATTGCTACTGAACGTAGTCGAAGACCAACAGATTTTGTTAAAACACATCGTGAAAACGCTAAAACTAGTACTTGTCCTCTGTGTAAAGGCAACGAGCATATGACGCCGCCAGCTGTAATGCTCTACCTGCAAGAAAGTGATGGTGTAAAAAGAACTGTTGATCCACAGATTGGTGATAGGCCAAAAAATTGGTTAATCCGTTGTATTCCCAATCTTTTCCCAGCATTTTCACCACCAGAACAGTTAGATGAAGAGAAAAATGTCCTGAAGAATAATAGTTTAGGTTACGCTGTTGGTCACCATGAAGTACTAATAGAGTCTCCTGTTCATGATGAGGGTCCTGCGGATGTGGAATTGCCCCAACTGGAGCGTTTAATTAATGCTTACATTGATAGGCTAAAAGATTTGAGTGCTATACCTTACATCAAATATGTTTCCATTTTTAGAAATTATGGATCGGAAGGAGGTGCCTCTTTATCTCATGCTCACAGTCAAGTGGTTGCAACTTCAATAATTCCAACAACAATTCAAGAAGAGTTAAATGCAAGCAAAGAGTTTTATGAAAAAAATAAGAAATGTGTCTTCTGCGATATAATTGAAAGAGAATCTAAGAGTTCAAGATTGATTCATGAAAATGAGTATTTCTTGGTTTTAGCTCCTTACGCAAGCATCACACCTATGGAGTTCTGGATAATACCTAGGCGGCACTCGCAAAACCTGATGGATTTAACAACGTCTGAAATTTCGATGTTTGCAAAAACCCTAAAAACCAGCTTAAAAGCCCTAAAAGATTTAGTGGACGATCCACCCTACAACTATGGTTTCCACTTAGCCCTAAATCAAGACACCAAAGACTTCTATCATTGGCATCTAGAAGTGTATCCTAGACTGTCAATTTGGGCAGGCTTTGAATTAAGCACCGGATTTTATATCAATACGATTATGCCTGAAATAGCTGCTGAAAGCCTAAGAAAAATAATAGAAACCTAGCTTTCCACGATTTCTTTTGCATATTGGGGTTTAATGCCCAACACGTCTTCCATATAAGCGCGAAGTGGCTCTGCGATACTCCAAGCCTGCGAAATACATCCTCGGGGATCGTTGGGTGCGTCGCAGTCGTAGATTTCACTTATTGATCCTAAGCCTCCTTGGCTGATGCCAAATTTAAACAGTGGTTGAATTAGTGCCTCTAAAGCTATCGTGCGTGATTTAGGTGCGTAATTGCGAGCTTTTAGGTAGGCTGAAATGTAGGGTCCCAGAAGCCAAGGCCAAATTGTACCGTTATGGTAAGCTTTGTCTCGGCTGTGTCGGTCACCTGTGCATTTTCCGATAAACTTGGGGTCATCTAAAGATAGGGTTCTTAATCCGAAGGGGGTTACAAGTTCATGAGTGACGATATCGATAATTTTTATTTTTTTAGTTCTATCAAGCATGCTGAAATCTAGCGATGCAGCTAATATTTGGTTGGGGCGAATTGAAGCATCTGATGCTTTATCGTCTATCACATCGAATAGGCAGTTTCTTTGTGGGTTCCAAAATTTCAAGTTAAAGCTTTCGTTTGTTTGTTTTGCCATTGCTGCATACTTTTCACGTAGATGGTTTTCTTGAAACTTGTTTGCTAAGAACTCCATTGTTTTCAAGGTGTTGTACCATAAGGCTTGGATTTCAACGGCTTTTCCAGCTCGAGGAGTAATAATGTTGCCCTCAACAACAGCATCCATCCATGTTAGTTTTGGACCATGAAGCAGCAAACCATCCGAATCTACGCGGATGTCAAAAAGGGTTCCTTTCTGGTGATGCTCGACTATGCTTTTCATGTTGTCCCATAGATCAGTATGGACAAAGCCAAAGTCGCCGGTATATTTAATGTATTGCAGGACAGCGTTAATGTACCATAAAGTGCCATCCACCGTGTTATAGGCAGGAGTACCTGTTTTATCAGCGACGAAGTTAGGAATCAAGCCGTCTTTGCAGTACTGTATGAAGTTTTGCAGTATATTTTTGGCACCGTTAAATCTGCCTGTTACTAGCAGAAGTCCTGGTAATGAGATGAAGGTGTCTCTACCCCATGGTTCAAACCAATGGTACCCTGCGATGATGGCTTTTCTGCCTACGTCGCTTTCAACCATGAAGGAGTCAGCGGCTAGTATAATCCAATCTAGCCACTCGTTTGTTGGTACATCAGGATGTGAATCATAGAAATTTTCCAATAATGCAATATTGTTAGTTAGCTCGCGATTTAGTGTTGATTTGACTTCTTGGATGTTGTTACCGATGAAATCTAAACTAAGTTTTGCTTCGTGGCTTTGACGACTCAGAGCTGCAGATACTGCAAATTCTTTCTCACTTTTAGCTGGTACAAGTATTTCGAAGTATCCAGGCTGGAAACAGTCATCCATATCTGCCTCGCCACGAGAAGCTTCTTCACGGTAATGTATATGTTCAATCCAATTTTGGCCATCTAAAAACTTACCTTCAGTTACTCGACAGACAAAGGTGGCTTGCGGATGTTGAAAAGTCACTTGGAATGCATTGTTGCTGCTTTCTTGACTAAAACTAAATGGTGTTCTAAGTCTGTCGATAATAGTGTGGAAGTATCGGCAGGTAAGTAAAGGATAAATTCTCACAATTGCTTCAGAAGCTGTTTTGTTTGAGAGTTTGTATATTGCTGCGACCGCGTTCTTGTTTTTAGGTAAAATGATTGTTTTTTCAAGTAACGCATCGCCAACTTCATAGATGAAGGTGGGAAACGGTGCGACTGAGAACTGTTTAATTAACTTGTAACCGTCTGGAAAAATGGTCCCTTGAAATTCATTTGACCCAAGTCGAAATGTTTGCTTGCTAACGATTACATCTTCATCTAGTTTAGAGAGGCATACGATGCGGTTGCCTGGTGGATTTAATGCAGCTACTAATAGTCCATGGTATTTCCTTGTGTTAATCCCTGCTGCCGTTGAAGAAGCGTAGCTGCCTAATCCGTTGGTTATTATCCATTCCTTTGTTATGATCTCACTGAAATTTGAAAATGCGTTTTTTGAATAGGTTATGGCGGGTAAGTTCATGCTATGGCATCAACTTTGCTATATTCTTATCGCGGGGAACACTGAAATAGTTTGCCACTGGAGCACATTTGGTTCTGAACAAAAGCAGATGTGGCTTAGTTAATTTATACTCTGTGAGTGTCTCTGCGTAACCCATGCCTTTAGCAAAAACTAGTTTAGCCTCTTCATAGACTTTTAGAAATTCAGATGAAACCTCCTTTTTTTGGAGTCCAACGGCATCGGTGCCTGTTGTCAATATTTCATCTGCAAATTTATCCATGTTTGAAAACTCTGCATCTTCAAGAGTTGCGTCATTTATTACTGGTGCACCTTTGACTACATATGTAACTTTTAATCCCATATTTTTTAGCTGTTCAACAAGAAGAGTATCAAAAACGATTTCACCTGCATTATCTGCAAGATATAAAATGTTGTCAGATTTCTTGGCTAACTCATATGCTTTGTCTATATCATCAATTACTAGGTCTTTAGCTGCACCTTTGATTGTTTTAGTGAGATCTTTTAAAGTGAACTTGTGTCCAGGAATGTCAAATTCCATAATATTGCCTACTATAGCGCAGAGGCAAGCTTTCTTGAATCGCTCCTGCTGATTATAACCTGCGTTAACAATTTTTTTAGCGTAAGGCAACATTTTCATTGCTTTCTCGTTAGCAGCTTTCTTGTTCATCTTGTATGGGTCATTGCAGCTAGTGAGTTGTTTTATTATGCGATCCCGTTTAGTGCCTATATCCGCTGCTACAGTGGTTGGTTTAAACTCGCGGTTAAGCAATTTCACAATTTCAGACATTGCACGAAAACGTAGAGCTGGATTAGTTGTGGCTTGGTAAATCTCTATTTGTGCTCGTGAAAGCAGGCAAGATGCGCATTCTGGTTCAACTTTCAAGGATATTCACTGTACCTATAGTGTTGCTTCAGCAAATGCACTCAGTACGCTATATGGGTCTTTCGCTTTTACAATGCCACTTGCAACTAGAACTCCACGGGTTCCAAGCTTTAAAGCGATTGAAACATCTTCTGCTTGACTAATTCCTGCACCGCATAGGATGGTCATTTTTGGGTTAACTTGGTGAACAAGTTTTACTGTATCAGTTACAACTTCAGGTTTTGCTTTAGATACTGGTATCCCTGTGCCAATTAATTCTGGAGGTTCAATTGAGGTTATATCTGGTTTTAATGCTGCAATTGCTGTGCTTGTAGCTGGATTGTTTGCACATACACATGTGACTAAGCCTTTTTCACGGGCTAGAGTTATCGTTGCTTCAATATCGATCAGTCTAAGTTGTCTTTCAGAATGGTTGATTAGAGTACCAACTGCACCTGTTTCTTTTATTGCTTCAGCAAGAATATGTCCAGTGCTGTTGCCTGGTTTTATGGGATCTAAGTGTTGAGCAAAAACTGGAATTTCAACGGTTTCTGCGATTTTAGCTAAATCTACAAATTGTGGAACAACAATGATGGTTGCGCCTGTTTCTTTACTTGCACGTTCAGCTTGTTTGGCTAATTCAACGGCTCGTTTTCCTGTAGATTCTAGGTAAGTTTTGAAGTTTACAATAATCAATGGTTCATTTAGCTTCAAGACTGTTTCCTCCCTTTACGGTTGAAGCTAACTGCTAATATGATTTGCCATTAGAAAAACAAATAGTCAAATGTTGACATGATTAGGCTGCGGTGATTACTGCTGGCTTTTTACTTCCATTGTTGCCTTTTTGCGTCGAGAAACAGTCTCAGTTCGGTCTTTTTAGGGTGTAATTGGCTTAATCATGGGGGAAAGCTTAAGAATGGTATCCTTGCTTATGCGGGTATGATTCAAGATTTGAAGGGCTTTGCCCAGTTTATTTCTGTTGAGCGTGGGATAATGCTCTTCATGATATCCGTTGGCGCAACATTTCTCGCTGGAGAAGCATTTGCTTGGCCTGTAGCTCTATTTCTTGGTGTGATTGTATTTTGCATTTGGAGTGCTGTGGATGCAATGAACAACCTCTGCGATGTAGATTTAGATGTTCTCTCTGATCCACAGAGAGCTATGTTTACAAAAAAGATTGGTCGCCTTGGTTTATTTATTGCAGTTGGTTTTACTGCCTTATCTTTAGCGTTAGGTGCTGCAACTCTGATGCCATTTGTGTTATTGTTTACGGGTTTAGGTATTCTTTTTGGTGTCTTGTATTCGGTTCCGCCTTTCAGGCTGAGAAAAACCGCTTATAAACCGATAGTTAATTTTACAGTTGGTGCAGTACCAGTCATGATTGTTGCTGCATTCTTTAATTCATTCTCAATTAACATTATCTCTTTGATTGTGCTTATCGGTGTTACTACTGCGATTAACAGTCTATGGGAAGATTTAGCTGATTTTGCCTCTGACTTTCATAGTGGATCTAGAACGATTCCTATAATTTTGGGTTTCAGACGTGGCTTGTTTCTAACTGTGGTAATGGGTTACTTGATGCTTCCTTTGATGGTTCTTGTAGGGGTCCTATTCCAGCTTCCAATAATATATTATGCAGCATTGACAACTCTTGCAGGTTTTATAACATTTAGACTAATCCAGAAAAGGTACACTTTATTTGCGCAAGAAAGTGCTGATAACAAACAACTGTTAAAACTCGGGGAAATCCTGTCTAAAGACTTCGTTATTATCGCGATCGTGTTCACGTTGAGCTTGATGGTGAGTAGTCTATTAAAAATTAATCCCTTATTCTAAAGGCTACTTTTTCATTTGGCTGAACACTTTGATGGTTACAGGAAAATTTTCTGTTTTTTTGATAGGGCTTTTGCA
>CAZXGX010000079.1:0-2099 GCA_964640475.1 uncultured Candidatus Bathyarchaeia archaeon | reverse complement strand
GTAGCTCTGATAATTTTATCACGTTACTTAATTTTATCGCTGATCCCGCAATAATCATTGACTTAAATGGATTTTTTTTACTTATGAATAAAGCTTACGAGAAAGCTACCGGTTATAACAGCAAGGATTGGATAGGAAAGCAGTCTTTACAAACTGATAAACTCTCGCAAGAAGACATAGCTCTTCTTAAGAAAAATCTACAAAAGAGAAGCAACGGTGACTATATTAAACCTTATGAAATTTCTTTTATAGATAAAACTAAAGGTAATAGACATTACGAGTTGAATGCAAAGAGGATCGAGTTCAGAAAACATCCTTCAGTATTAGTTGTTTTTAGGGATGTTACTCGCCGGAAAGAAAACGAAAAACAATTGAAAGAGCACTCGGTTCGAATGGAAGCGCTCGTAAATGAGAAAGTAAAAGAAATTAGAGAAAGCGCTGAAAAACTAAGGCTGTTTTTTGATTCATCGCCTGATGCTATATCCGTTACCGATCAAAAGGGAAACCTGATAGATTGTAATGAGACTGCACTTCATTTTTTCGGTTACTCTTCAAAGTCTGAAGTAAGAAACATTAGCATCTTTAATTTTATTCCAGCACAGAGAAAAGAGCTTGCGTTACAATTTATAAATAAGGTTGAAAAAACAGGCTGCGTTAAAAACTATAAGGCCATTCTAATGAATAGATTTGGCAAAGAATTTCCCGCAGAAATTTCAGCAAGCGTTTTAAAAGAACCTGATAAGGGCAATCCTTGTTTTGTAATAATAACTAAGGACATTTCTGATCGCAAAAAACTTGAAGACGACTTAATTGCAAGCGAAGAAAAATTTAGAGTAATGAGTACAGCAGCAGTTAATGCAATTGTTCTTGTTAATGAAGATTATAAAATAACTTACTGGAATCCAGCTGCTGAAAGAATCTTTGGTTATACTGCTCAAGAAATTACAGGTCAAGAACTATCCATACTGGTTCCTTCTTCCATTAGGAAACGCCATATAAAATTATTTAACGCAGCCATTAACAAGACGGAAAAACCTACAGGAATGATTGGAGCTGAAGCGATAAAAAAGGATGGAACACTCTTTCCTGTAGAAATTTTGGCAACCAGTGTACAAATAAAAAATAAAAAAAACGCGCTTTGTGTAATACAGGATGTTTCTGTTCGTAAAAAGATGGAAGCAGAAATCCAGCAAGATCGTGACATGCTTGAAAATATTACTGAAAACATAGGCGCTGGATTAACTATTATAGATAAAAACTACCGTATATTATGGGCTAATAAACTCTTGAGAACTATTAACGGTAATAATGTTGAAAATCAACCTTGCTACACAGTATATAATAAGCGAAAAAGTGTATGTCCTGATTGTGGAGTAAAAAAACTATTCGAATGCGGCGGAGAACTCCACCGTCATGATTATATATTCAAAGATGAACAAGGAAAAACCAGGTCCTCTGAATTAATTGTAAGTCCACTTAGAAATAAAAAAGGTAAAGTTGTAGCTGCGTTGGAATTAGTTATAGATGTAACTGAGAAGAGGCGACTGCAAAACCAATTAAAAGAGCACTCAATGAAACTTGAGAAATTAGTTGAGGAGAGAACAAGGCAATTAAAGGAAACACAAGCTAAACTTGTCACATCAGAAAGATTAGCCGCCATAGGCGAATTAGCTGCCATGGTTGGACATGATCTGCGCAATCCGCTCACAGGTATGAAAGCGGCAACATACTATCTGAAAATAAGAAGCCAAATTGGGGAAAATTCTAAAACAAAAGAAATGCTTAACATGATAGACGGCTGTATTGACCAAGCAAACAAGATTGTAAATGATTTGCTTGAATACTCACGAGTTATGAAGCTAGATTTAACAGATGTAAACCCTGATGAACTCATAAAGCAATCCTTATCCGAGATTGCTGCTCCAAAAGATATCAAAATTAATCTCCAACTAAACTCGCCCCAAAGGATAACAGCTGACGAAGAAAAATTAAACCGCGTGGTCCTAAACATTATTAAAAACGCTTTTGATGCTATGCCAAACGGAGGAACCCTTACAATAAACAGTCAACAAACATCAAAGAAGATGACTGTAACTTTT
>CAZXGX010000078.1:0-9667 GCA_964640475.1 uncultured Candidatus Bathyarchaeia archaeon | reverse complement strand
CAACTATGAAATCAAAGTCGTCACAAGCAAGAACAACCCATTCATGATAACTGCAATTCCACCACAATAAACTTCCCATTATTGAGCTGAAAAACATAAAGTTCGAGTGAAAGAAACCACTCCCAACTTTCCCTTTCTCTGTTTCCTCATATTAGAGGTGCAAACGAAAACATGGTCGTAGAAATAAAAGAATACCAATCAGCGCAAGAAATAGCAGATACATTAGATAAGGATATTGCCGATACTAAAAGCACCCTTGGCGAATACCTGCGAAGACTAGACGAAATTCGTAATCTAGCAGAAAAATCAAAGAAAATACACGAAGTCGTCCTTAAACTAGCAGGCAAAAAAGCGTCAAATGAAAGCCAAGGCGAAATATCAGTAGGCACATTAAATATCGTATTGGATGCTAATCCGTTTCACGAATTAACCGCCATAGAATCAGTTGTAAGAAGCCATCAAGAGCGCCTCTTAGTCCTACAAAAAGCTCGAGAAGCTCTAAAATGGCTTGACCAACTAGGCGACACAGACGGTTTAAAGTACCTAGTTGTTGAAACTGAAGGCGTTCCAGAACGAATACTCTTCAAAATCTACTAACCCCCCCATTTCTTGAAAGGAGCCCAATGACAAAATGGACCCAATTTATTCATACGCATTAAAAACAACAATTACAGAAATCAAAAGCGTCAGCCCAGAAGTCTCCAACGCTTTTATCTTTAAAAAAGATGGAGAAATCATCGCTCAAGATGATAACATAACTGAAGAAACAATCAAAAAAGCCATTGATCTTTTTAATGAAATGTCAGAAAGCACAGATGTTTTTGGCCGCCTAGAAAATATAACTATTCAATGCAGCAATGGGCAAGTAACTTTTACACCATGCAAAAACGACTTTTACTTAGCAACTGTTTCTTCAAGGGAAACTGACGAAAAAATCTTTTATGCATTAACCCGCGTTTTAGTGCCAACCATAATTAAACTCATAAGCCAATTAACTGACAGTAGTGATTCCCAACTTATTTTCCTTGAGAAACCTAAAAAGAAAACTCCTAAAACCAAACCAGTTGAGCAAGAACAAGAAGTCCAACCAAGCCAACCTGCTGAAAATAAACCTTTAGAGCCCGAACCAGAAAAGCCGCCAGAAAATCCAGAACCCCTTATAGAACCAACTTTACCAAAAGCACCCGTGAACCAGCTTATGGTTGATAAAGTCAACGGTTTAATGGTGGCTTCAGATACGGTCCGCATAGACTGTGGTATAGTAGCAAGCTGGAATGAAACTTATGAGAATAAAACAATAAGAAAAGTAAAAATCGAAACATTAAAAATGAAAAAAATTGAGTGCAAAGTTAAACCATTAAAAGACAACTCAATTAAAGGTATAATCCAGATTCCAGAAAAACTTCTGCAAGCCCTTGAACTCTCTAAAGGCGAATTAGTAATGGTTAATCCAGTAATCGAAAACTAATCAGGGGAAACATAATGACTAAAAAGCAAACAAACGTAACTGACAATTCAAAAACTGTTTTCGTAGAGGACATAAAGACTAAACCAGTTGAAGAAGAAAACTTTGAGTACACCAACCTAAACAATGCCCTTGTAGAAACCAGAAAAACCGATGATGTAACAGGCTATATTTTACAAAGCTCAACATCCGCCACAATTGACCTTGACGATCAAACTAAACTCACAGATTATGCAATGTCAACTTCAGCAATCATACACTCAAGCAAGAAAATCGAAAAAATATTTGACGTTGGCACAGTTGAAAACATCATTATTGAAGGCAAAAAAACAAAAACCTTATGTGTAATTAAAGGCGAAAACAAAATAAGCGTATTCATGCAAAAAGAAGCAAACCACTCAGACATCATACAGAAAATAGACGCCAAAGCACCAGTTAAAACTACAACCTAAAACAAACTTATTCTGTTCTCAATAAAAAGTCTCTAAAACCTGGTTTAACCTTAATTTTTAACCTTGAATTGTCAAATACTGTAAGATTAAAGTCCCCCATGAAAGACACTAACGCATCACACTTGAAAGTCTTGTCATCAAAATTTTGTTGTAACTCTTCAATTTTGTGCCAATTGCCATCACTGAGCATCCGTAGTGCACCCGTAATTTTAGACATCAAATAATCAACCTTGTAGTCCCCAATAGTTCAAACAGTAGATAAATACTTTTAGAGTTTATCGTTTAGAACCAAATTCTAGAAAAAACCTCCATAATATCCATAAAAAAGCTTCAGGGCGTTTAAAGCGTAAGTCTAACGTATTAATCAGGCGTTAAAACGTTTTTAATCCAAAATTAGTCCTTAAACAAATAATAATCCTTATATTTTCAGTCTGAGCCTTCCTTGCTGAGAGGATTCTAATGCACAAGAAACTTCTAATCCCAGGTCCAACAGAAGTAAGTAAAGAAATTTTAAGTGAACAATCTCAATATCTTATTGGTCACAGAGAAAAAGCGTTCTCAGAACTATACGGTGGAATTACCGATAAAATAGCGAAATTCTTCCAATTAACAGCTGATTATAAACCAACAGTTACAACTGGATCAGGCACCTTGTGGTTTGACATCATCGGCAGAAGTATCGTTAAACAAAAAGCACTTGCATGCGTCAACGGTGCATTCTCTAAACGTTGCGCACAAACACTAACTTCCTGCGGCAAAGAAACCGACATTGTAGAAGTTGAAATGGGCAAAGCCATCAAACCTGAAATGGTTGCAGAAAAACTCGCCAGCGGCAAATATGATACCCTAACTGTTTGCCACAACGAAACCTCCACAGGCGTACGAAGTCCAGTAGCAGAAATCGGCAAAATGGTCAAAAAAGAATACCCTGACATCATCTTTGCAGTTGATGCAGTATCTTCAATGGCAGGCGACAAAACCATACCATCCGAAATGAACTGCGATATCGTTTTCGGCAGCTCACAGAAATGTTTCGCGTTACCACCCGGCTTAGCAGTTGCACTTGTTAATGACAGAGCAATCGAACGAGCTACACAGGTTCCCAACAGGGGCGCCTATACTGACCTAGTTGACATCTTCGAGTTTGAGAAGAAACATCAAACACCATTTACACCAAACGTTTCACTACTCTATGCGCTAAACAAACGCATGAACCTCCTGCTAGCTGAAACCTACGACAAGGTTTACCAGCGTCACTTAGACATGGCTAACTATACCCAAAACTGGGCTAAGAAACACTTCTCAATGTTCCCAGAAGCAGGCTACGAATCAGTAACAGTTAGCTGCATAAACTCAAACGGCAAAGACGTTAAAGACCTAAACCAGAAACTAGGTGAAAGAGGCTACTTGATTTCTGCTGGTTACGGACAATTAAAGGATAAAACCTTCCGAATCGGCCACATGGGTGAATGGAATCTTGAAGGCATAAAAGATGTAATTGCTCAAATAGATAATATTTGGGGATTATAGTGGCCTTTAAGATCCTGATAAGTGACAAAATTGCAGAAGACGGAATAAAAATACTTCAAGAAAAAGGCTACCAAGTCACTAAAGCTTGGGATACGCCTAAAAATGAACTCCCAAAAATAATCGTTGACTATGACGTTTTAATTGTCAGGTCAGCAACTAAAGTAAAAGGCGATTTGCTTTCTAATGCAAAGAACCTAAAAGTTATTGGTAGAGCAGGTGAAGGATTAGATAACGTTGACTACCAGAAAGCAAATCAGATGGGCATAAAAGTCGTCAATACACCTCATGTTTCTTACATAAGCGTTGCCGAATTAACCATAGGCTACATTATAGCACTTGCAAGAAACATTGTGCAGGGAACTTCCACTATGCGGGGAGGCAAGTGGGAAAAAGAAAAACTCATGGGCAGCGAAGTTAACGGCAAAACACTTGGCATCATTGGATGCGGCTTCATCGGTAAAACAGTAGAAAGATACGCCCAGACACTAGGTATGAAGACTATAGTTGTTGAAGAATGTGTTCATGACCGTTTTGTACCTTTAGACCAGATGCTTCCGCAAGCAGACTTCATTACAATTCATGTCCCTTTAAGTCCACTCACAAGACATATGCTTTCTAGCAAAGAATTTGAAAAAATGAAAAATGGCGTTATGATAGTTGACTGCTCACGTGGCGGAGTAATCGACCAGGAAGCCCTTTACCAGGCACTTGTTTCAGGAAAAGTTAAAGCCGCTGCATTGGACGTTTTTGAAGAAGAACCGCCTAAAAACAGCA
Organism: uncultured Candidatus Bathyarchaeia archaeon; assembly: GCA_964640475.1. GTDB lineage: Archaea > Thermoproteota > Bathyarchaeia > Bathyarchaeales > Bathycorpusculaceae > Bathycorpusculum. The sequence continues at coordinate 5,446 of CAZXGX010000078.1, read as the reverse complement.
AACTACTCACTTTAGAGAATGTTATTGCTACGCCACATATGGGTGCTCAAACTGAAGAGGCACAGTTAAAGGCAAGTGTGCAGATAGCTAACCGAGTTATTGAAGTGTTACAAAAACTGTGAGCTGAAACGTTTGGTTGACATAAGACCCTTTAAAGCCATAAAGTACACCATTAAAGCTGGCGATCCAGAAACGCTGGTAACTCAGCCTTATGACAAAATAGATCCAGAAATGCAGAAAGAATACTATGAAAAATCGCCATATAATTATTGCCGTTTGATTCTCCCTCTTGAAGAGGATAAATATAAAGTTGCTCAGCAACGCATTATTCAGTGGCTAAAAGACGGAATAATGATTAAGGAAAATAAGCCGTCAATTTTTGTTTCACGTCAAGAATACTCTTTAAACGGCAACAAACTAGTAAGAACAGGATTAATCGCAGCATTGCGACTTTACGCTTACAGCGAAAACATGGTTTATCCGCACGAATTTACTCACTCTGCACCTAAGGCAGACCGTCTAAACATGTTACGAACTGTACAGAAAGACCTTGAACCAGTCTTCTTAATGTACCCTGACCCTGAAAATAAAACTATTAATTTCTTTAAGGAAATAACTAAAACCAAACCGCTATTCCAAGCAACTGACCCATTAGGAGTAAGACACACAGTTTGGGAAGTCAAAGATCTAGAAAAAATTCAGTATTTACAGAAGGTTCTGAGCGACAAAAAAATGGTTATCAATGATGGTCACCACAGGTATGAAAGCGCCTTAGCTTATCGTGATGAAATGCGTAGCAAAGGAGTTTGGACTGAGGATTCAGCGTTTAATTTCCATATGTGCTACATGGTTCCAGTTCAGGATGAAGGACTACTAGTTTTGCCTACTCATAGGCTATTGAAAGATTCAAAATTTACTCCTCAGGTTCTAGAAGAGTTAAAAAAATATTTCATGGTAACTGAGCTTACGCCGTCAACCCGTGAGATAGATGATTATCTTGAAAGTCATGTTAATGAGCATGCTTTTTGTGTTTATGATGGCAAAAAAGCTTACGGCTTAGCAATTAAGCATGATGACAGCGTTTATCAATTTGTTAATGAGCACACTTCCAAAGAAACCAAAATCTTTGATGTGGTTATTCTTCGCGATATAGTGTTTAAGATAATTTTAAAGACTGGCGCGTTGAAAATCGACGAGAACATCATTTATGCTCGTTGGACAAAGGCTGCTGTGGAAAAAGTTGACCATGGAGAAGCAAGCGTCGCGTTTCTTGTTAATCCGATAACTGCGAAAGCTGTTGCGGAATTAGCGTTGCAGCATGAACGTTTACCTGAGAAAAGCACTGATTTCTATCCTAAACCATTGTCAGGTTTTATGATGATGGATATTTCTGCAAACGAAAAATTGTAATTTTTTCTATTCTCCATTTTCTTTCTAACAAAAGGTTATAAACGCTACCTCAAAATCTGAAAAAAAATGGAGAAAATACACATGAGTGATTTAAAAATTCAAATGTTGCCTGAAATTAGTGATGTAAAGTTAATCCCGTAAGAAGTCTTGGCCCAGCATTGTTTGTTGGTGGAGCAGCCTTGAATCAACTTTGGTTGTTCTGGCTAGCTCCAAAAATAGGCGGAGTTTTAGCGGCACTAGTATGGAAAGTTTTCAAGCAATAACAATAAAAAATGGACCGTTTTATTTTCTTTTTTTATTTTGTGAATTTTAGGGGTTGACGCTTGAACCGTTTCTTGCATGTTACGCTGCAGAAATGATAGGTTTCGCCTTCATAAGTTATTTTGAATTTAGCAGTGTTCTCGTCAAGAACCATTCCGCAAACTGGGTCTCTGAACATTCTTTGAGTTTAACCTCAGTTTAGATTATGCTTTCAACCATTTATTGTTAGTGGTGTAATAAGCGGCAAGCTTTAGATTATCACTGCTGCAAAACAATCTTTGGGCTACCTTCTAACTTTGCTTTTTTGATAACCCCGCAAGATTATTCTTTGCTTTTCTTTACTTTTAGCCTGTTTGTTGCTATTTGGTAACCAACTATGAGAGAATAAAAACAATAAGACACCAAGAGCATTGGTCGATGAATTGCATATTTAATATCGCTTACTGCAAAGCCAACATGCTTCTCCATTGTCCAAACGTTCTCTGGTCTGAAATGGACGCAGTATGGTTCATATTGCGCTAGAACTTTGTACCCTTTCTTTTCTATCCACGATTTAATGTAGGCGTCCTCATAAGTATGCAGTTCAAAAGGTATCTTAATGTCCTCAACTGTTTTGCGTCTAACAAGAAGATCATGCGTTCCCCCTCTTTTTTCAAAAATCTTCATTGTTACTCTTTCGAACATGCTAAGAATTTTTTTGCCTTTTAGTACAGACCAGATTTCGATTCCCCAAATGGCGCCGACATCGTCTTTGGTTAATGGTTTGGCTTGTGTAAACCAGTTTTTAGATAAAGTTACGTCGCTGTCTACAAACATGAACCATTCGCTTTGAACTAGCTGAATTGCTGTTTGTCTGGCGCTTCCTCTGGTTCCTTTTTCTTGGACAAAAATTACGCTTCCATATTTTTGTCTGTAATTTTCGATTATTTCTTTCGTGGAATCAGTGGAGTAGCCGTCAACAATGATTAGGTTTCCTACTGGCACGTTTTTGTAGACTGAATCAATGCAGTTCTTAAGCATTCGTTCGCTGTTCATTGTCAGGATTGCAACGTCAATCGGCTCCATCATATTCTGGTCTTCTTATTTTCTGTTGCTTTCTGTTATTGAATGCATGATTATTTTGGAGTATGTGGTTTTTTTAATACCCCATTAGACCGCAACATCTTGAGCATATTGGGAAGACGCCGTTATCGCAGCTTTTTAGGGCTTGCCGGAATTTGCGGTGTTTTTCGCCATTGTAAATTTCAGCTATTGTTGATTCTTTAATGTTTCCTGTGACGAAATCTGGGAAGTCTCTGCAGGTTACAGTGTCACCGTTTGGCATTACGTCTAATTGATACCACGGTGAGATGCATTTTTTGTAGCCGAAAAAGTTTTCTGGTTCAAGATAGTATCGTTTGATTTCGTCGTATTTTAAGTCAGGTACAAACATTACTGGAGGCTTTGATTTTTTGGTTTTTATTTCTTTTACTTGCTCAACTATTTTATCAAAGTTCAGTACTGATGTATCTCGTACGTAGCCTTTCCATGCGAAAGGCGTTACACCTAAACGTTGATTGGCAATTTCTGAATGTTTCTGTCCTATCCACTCTTTTGTAAACCATGAATAATAGATTATTACTCCGTCTGGATGGATCTTTTCAATCTCTTTAACGGTATCTGTTAGGACTAACTCGTTGTTTTTAGAAATAGTGGTGAGACTGAAAATAGCGGGCTTGGCTTTTTTCTTCTCTCTCTTTAGTTTTTGTATAGCCATTAAACCTTTAACTGCTGTATCAAGTGCTCCTGGGGTTCCTCTGCATTTGTCATGAATTTCTTTTGGGCCATCAAAGGAGACACAAATCATGTCCCAACCGTTGTCAACGATTGTCTCCGCGTTCTTTTCCAAGCCTACACCGTTTGTTACTATCTGAACTGTTAACCCCTTCTTTTTTATGTAATTGACTAAGGGAACCAGTGGCTCATAGAGGAATGGTTCTCCTCCTGTAATGTAAACGTGAACTTTTTTTGGGGCTACTTCATCGATTACTTTCATGTAAGTTTCAACTGGAACTTCACCTTTCACTTTTGGTGTGTCGTCTCTTGCATTGTAGCCTGCTTTTCCCCATTGGGCACAGATTGCGCATCGATGGTTGCATCTGTCTGTGATTCGTAAGCTTAATAGCCAAAGTGCTGAGCTGCTTCCGTCTTCTTTTCGGTAATCAAGTTTTGATTTTACGTATTCTCTGTATGCGCCTCTTGCGAAGCTTTTTAGAAGTTCAGGGTTTTTGCACACTGGCGAGAGGAACTGTATGGGTTTCTGTCTCATGAGTCTTAACCGCTTGTTTTAATATCTAAATAAAGGGATTCCCAAATTAACTTTTTGTGGCAAAGCAATTAAACATGTCTATTTGGCGTATTGACTTGTTTGTTGGATTCTAAAAGTTTGGTTTTTTCTTGATTTTTTTTTACTTTAACTTACCTCTCTGCAACTGTGTACTGTCGTTTCGTTGATACTTTAAATAGGGTTCAGTGGGCTTATGCGTTTCTTGGATAGGTAAAAGGAAATGATGCCTCAAAACGTTCTTGCAAAGTCAACAATTACACAGCAGCGCCTTTCATTAAACATGCCTGAAGTAGACGAGCTTTTTCCAGGTTTTTCTTTAGGAGATTTCGCCATTCTTCATGGTTCACCATCCGTAATTTCCTTAGCTTCCCTTTTATGCGTTCGCGCTCAACTGCCCACGCAAGTCGGCGGCTTAGCAAGCAATGTTGTTTTCATTGATGGCGGAAACACGTTTAGGCTCTACAAGATTGCACGCCTAGCCCAGTTACATCAAATGGACCCTAATCGGGTGCTTGAGCACATTTTTATTTCAAGAGCTTTTACTGCATATCAGTTAACATCCCTTCTGATGGAGAAACTTGAAGAGACAGTAAAGAAATATAACGCCAAAGTTGTGGTTATTTCTGATATTGCTGGCTTCTTTTTAGATGAAGATGTGGATAATGAGGAGGCCTGCAGCATTTACAGTCAAGTGTTAAGTTACCTTTCAAGCTTTGCAAGAAAACACAAAATAGTAATTGTTGCCACATATCTGCCTTATCGCAGTAGCAAAAGAAGCAACACACTTAAAGAAATCAGCTACAATAAAGCCAACGTCGTATTATCTTTCAGCAAAACATTGTATACAAGTGATGTTGCTTTGGAGAAACATCCTTCTTACGTTTTAGGCACATCAAATTTTCCCTCTGAAAACGTGACATTAATGGATTATATGGGCATTAAATAAGCAAGACAATGCTTTAAGCGACTTCAGAAAAGTTTGGACGCAACTGGCAATAAATTCGTTTTTTCTTAAAAATTCTGATTAATTTTTAAGGAGAGCAAGCGCCTTCTCCTTCGCTTACTCTCCCTTTGTTAGGAATCTTCCCCTTTCTCCTGAAACATTAAGTGGTGTCTTAGCTTTAAAAGGGATGTTTCCTATTTCGGAATATTCCGTTTCCTGCATGGCAAGATTTTTAGGTTGATTTTGGTTTTAGAATGTTAGGTGCAGGATGGTGAAGTTGGCTTTAACGTTTACTTTACTGTTTGCCTTTTTCTTAGTTATTTCAAATTTAGAGTTTGCTTTAGCTGAGTCTTCTCCTTCACCAACATTAACGGTTACGCCTACAATAACCTCTTCAGAATTCGCTTTCCTACAAAACCCCTTGATTCCTATGTTGCTTATTGGTGTACCTATGGTTTTAGTTGCACTTGTCGTGTACGTTTTGTATAAAAGAAAAGATTAACTAT
>CAZXGX010000077.1:0-9689 GCA_964640475.1 uncultured Candidatus Bathyarchaeia archaeon | reverse complement strand
TATGCGTCAATTAGCGAGCAAAAAATTGGATGTTAATAGAAAAAAACGTGCTGCAAAACATTACTGCCGAAAGGTAAGTCGTTACAAATAGATTAGTTTTCGGGGGCTAAGTCTTACGCTATTTTTTGTTTAACCGCCTTATTGTTATAGCATAAAAAAACAGTGAAGGATTCTTAAATATTCAAGAAATTAAGGGAGAAAAATGATGCTTAAGGCAGCAATTGATTAACCAACTCTACTGCTCTTGCGTTGATGTCTTCTTTTTCTCCTATTTTCACAACTACAGCATTCTCTAAAGTGCCTCCACTTTGAAGAACTGGAACAGAGCCTTCAATTAGCGCTATGTCTTCAGGGGTAGATGTACCAGAACCGCTTCCGAAAACACCTACACTTGCAGAGTCAGCATTAAGACTGTTCAAGGTGTCTTTTACTGAACTTGTTGGTGAGCCTGCATAGATGGGTCCGCCAATAACAATTATGTTGTACCCTGTAGTGTTTGTTGCTGCTGAACTTTTTATTCCAGCTAATATGACTGTATAGTTTTGTTCTTGTAGATTTGTTGCGATTTGGTTTGCGATTTTTGTTGAGGCGCCTGATAGGCCAGGATTATATAATACTAAGGCGTTTCCCACAGAATCGCCAGTCGATGTAAGTGTTTGTGAACTTGTTGCAGTGTAGGCGGCTAAATCTAGAAATATCAAAGATGCAAATGCAACAACAATTATGATTATTACAGCTAAGATAGCTAATATTATCTTAAAGATTTTTTGCATTTATGTTCTCCTCTAACATTGGCGTATAATTCTTAGATTATTAATAATTTGCTATTGTATAGTTGATTACTGTGTAGTTAATTCTTAAATAGTAAAATAATCAATGGCAAATTATGGAAGTTAAAGATTTAGTCCGCTACAACCATTATATTCGTGCTCTCTATTTTGAATCGATAGTAAAACTGCCTTGGGTTGACGTAATCAAACCATTGGGGTTAAGTCATGATTCTATGCGTAACGTGTTTCTGCATTTAACTCTCGTAGAAGACCGCTGGATAAACTACATTATTCCAGAACGTTTCAACGAATGGGTTGACATAAACTTCGATACCTACGCTGACAGTGATTCGTTAAAGAATTATATGCTACAAACTAAAACCAAAACGCTAACGTATCTAGCGAAAGTTTCAAATGAAGAATTAAACAGGCAGATCGTTGTTCCTTGGGGCAAAACGCCTGACGCAAAAATCAGCATTCACACTGCTCTAACGCACATGGTTATGGAAGACATGATTCATTATGGAGAATTGTCAGCAGCACTTTGGCAAATGGGTTTGGACGCGCCATACCTTGGGTTTTGGCGTTTCAAGCATGAGAACCTCTAATCTCTTTTTTCATAGATTATTCTATTTATTAAAAAATGAAGTTAAATTGTCTGCTCATAGCAATAAGAATTGGTTTGACTAAACATTTCGTCAATAAACCCTAAATTGAAATGATAACAATTAAGAATTATGTCCTCAGATTTAGCCTCGCTTCACAAGATTCTAAATGATGGAACAAGAAGAAAAATTATTTCACTTTTGGATGAAAAAGGTGCCTTATCTTATACTGATCTTCTTAGCGCTATAGGTGGTAGTACTGGAACGTTAAATTATCATTTAAAAGTTCTACGGGACCTATTAGAAAAAAACGCTGATACATTATATGTGCTTTCTAAGAAAGGAAAAGTTGCTTCACGATTGTTGGTGGAGTTTCCAGAGCCAGATTATTCTTTGCAGGCAAAGAAAACATGGTGGAAAAGATTCTGGATTGCTACAATTTCATTGGACGTGGCTGGATTGCTTTTGGTTTTATATTTACATTCTATTGGAGTCTTGAATTCTACAGCAATGATGCAAGGAATATTCGCTTTCATAAGTGGCATTATATTTACTTACTTTTTTTATCGAATGATTCGCCCAGTTACAAGAACAATAAACAAGCCATCAGCCCAAAATGAATCTTATATTTATAATAAAACCGGTCAAAAAGTCTCTGAATCAGTAGCAGCTGATTATCAAAAAAACCAAGATCGAACAATTAAGGACATTCTTGTTTTAGGTCGAAGTGACAAAGAAGTAACAGAACAAGTACAAAGCTGGATAAACAAAGAAGGAATAATCATAGAAGCAGAAGGTGAACGCTTCTTTAGGGGTCGTTTGGGTATTCCAAGTGGGCTAGGTCTTACTGCCCCAAAATATTTCGAAATTTCATTTGAGCCTGAACTAAATGGAGTAAAAGTCCATACTGAAGGCTGGATTAGCATCTTTGATGTTAACCAATCGAGTTTTTCTCCAACTGCTAGGGTAATGGGCGGTATTCCCAGAAAAAAGGGTTGGCAAGTAATTAGTCGTCTTTGGATTCAACTTGAGGCAATGTCAAAGAACTAAAAATTGACTAAAGAATTAATATTTTTATTTACGTATTTGTCCATTGCCGAATATGATGTATTTGGTTGTTGTTAGGTGCTGAACGCTCATGGGTCCTCTAGCGTGAAGTTTTTGTGTGCTTATACCAATTTCTGCGCCTAAACCGAATTGGTTACCGTCAGTAAATCGTGTGCTTGCATTCCAGTAGACTGCTGCTGAATCAATTTCATTTAGGAAACGTGTTGCCTTCCCGAAATCTCTGGTTATGATTGAATCCGAGTGTTTTGTTCCATAATTGTTTATGTGTTCAATAGCTTCTGTGAGGTTCTCCACCACTTTTACCCCTATAATTAAGTCAAGGTACTCAGTGTGCCAATCTTGCTCTGTTGCAGCTTTAACGTCTGGCACTATTTTGCAGGTTTTTTCGTCGCCTCTAACTTCAACGCCGTTTTTGCGTAACTCTGCGATAATTACTGGCAAATAGGCTTCAGCGATTTTAGAGTGAACTAAAAGCTTCTCAGCTGCATTGCATACTCCCGGACGCTGAACTTTCGCATTTATCACAATCGGTGTAGCTATTGCTAAATCAGCGTCTTCTTCAACGTAAACGTGACAGTTGCCTGTTCCAGTTTCGATTACTGGAATTCTTGATTTCTCAACAACTGTCTGAATCAAGTCTGTTCCCCCTCGGGGAACAAGCACGTCAATGTATTGCCGCATGCCCATCATTTCTTCCGCAACTTTTCGGTCAGGCGAATTTACAACTTGAATAGCATCGACAGGAACTTTTGTGGTTGCTAATGCATCACGTAGGACTTCGCCGATTGCTACATTAGAATTTAATGCATCTGAGCCACCGCGGAGGATAACTGCGTTTCCAGATTTTATGCAGATCCCAGCCGAATCAACTGTAACATTGGGCCTAGATTCGTAAATCACCCCAACAACACCCATGGGAACACGAACTTGGCTAATCATTAGACCGTTTGGTCTTGTCCAACTGGCAAGAATTGTGCCAATAGGATCAGCTAAAGCTGAAACTTCTCTTAACTCTTTAGCCATTGTTTGAATCTTCTTTTGGTCTAAACATAAACGGTCAAGAAGAGATTCCTTAAGTCCCTTACCTTTGGCTGCTGCTACATCTTTTTGGTTAGCTCCAATTATTTTTCCAGTATTTGCTTCAATTGCATTAGCCATTCTGCATAAGGCAGTGTTCTTTTCTTCAGTGGACAGTTTAGCTAATTCAACTGATGCAGCTTTTGCTTTTCTGCAGATTTCAACTATCATTTTTTATTCCTCTATTAGGTAGATATTACGGTGTCCAATTACTTCTCTTGGTTTTGTTCTTCGAAGTTTTTTCTCTACTTCAGATATTTGTAATCCTTTAATTAGATTTAACTGACTACTGTTGTAATTAGGATTACCTCTTGCAAACTCAATATGATTTTCATCCTCAAGGCTTACTACGTCTCCTTTGCCAAATATGCCTTTGACGCTAGTTATGCCAACAGGAAGTAAACTTGAGCCTTCTAAAATAGCCTTTTTTGCACCTTGATTTATCTGAATAGTGCCTTTAACTGTTGCACCGTAGGATATCCAGCGTTTAACCGCTGACATACGCGTTTGAGGTTTAAAGTAAGTACCTACTTTTTTTCCAGCTAAGATATCTAGAATTACGTTTTTTCTTCGACTGTTCGCAATTATTACTGGAATGCCAAACGAGGTGGCTATTTCAGCTGCTTTGATTTTACTTTGGATTCCTCCTCTGCCGCGTTTGCTTTTTCCTTCAAGAGAATCTTTCAGTTCACTAGTAATGTTGTCAACGGTTTTAATCAATTCAGCTCCAGGCTTTTTAGGATCACATGTATACAAGCCTTCAACATCTGACAGGATAATTACAAGATTTGCACAAACTGCACCAGCAACAAGAACTGAGAGCATGTCATTATCACTAAAATTTACTTTGTAGCCTTCAGTGTGTTTGAGTTCATAAATACAGGTTGTATCGTTCTCATTGATAATTGGTACTACACCAACTTTTAGGAGTAAATTTAACACGTCACATGTATGCACATAAGATGCCCTGTTTGAAAGATCCTCAGTGTTGAGAAGAATCTGAGCAACTTTCAAATTATATTGTTTAAAGAGTTCTCGATATTTTGCCATAAGAACGCTTTGTCCAGTTGCTGCTGCAACTTGTTGAAAAGCAACATCTTTAGGTTTAGGTGGGATTCCAAGTTCTGCTATGCCTGCTGCAACTGCGCCTGATGTTATAAGGATTATTTTATCACCTTTTTTTGTAGCCTGTGCTATTTGGCTGGTTAGGTTCTGCATTTCTTCGTGGTCAAGTTCTCCTTTTTTTGTGGTTAAACCGTTTGTGCCAACTTTTACAACTACTAATCTTCGAGGCATCAATATTCACTCATTTAAGCAGAGACTTATTTTGAATTACGCTTGACTAGCTTAAAAATGCAACCAAATTCAGTTACGACCTAAAAACTTATCCATATGTATTGTGGCTTTTACGAATGTTTTACTTAGAAAGTAAGAAAAAATATATATATAAAAAAGGCTCCGTTGTTGAACATGTTCATACCTTTGCAAATCCTAACTTCTATTGATAATCCAAATATTTTTTGGATTGCCCCCATAGCGGGCGTAATTGCTATACTTGCCTCCCTCTTACTAATGCGTAAAATCGGCAAAATGAGCCCCGGTTCACCGAAGGCTGTTGAGGTTGGAAACGCTATCCGTGAAGGTGCATATGCGTTTTTGAAACGTCAATACAAAACAATCGGTGCAATTGTTGTAGTGCTCTTCGTGTTACTTGCCGTAGCCCTTGGTATAGGTACGGCGGTAGCTTTCCTGATTGGCGCTGTCTCCTCTTTAGCTGCAGGCTACATCGCCATGGATAATGCTACCAAAGCAAACGTACGCACTGTTGCCGCAGCTAAAAGTGGCCCTAATGCTGCGCTACAAACAGCGTTTTATGGTGGCTCAACAATGGGTTTTGCCGTCGTAGGTTTATCTCTTTTGAGTGTAAGCCTAGTTTTCTTGGTATATGGCGGTTGGGGCGCCCTTTTTGGAGGATCTATCAGCACAAGTGATGGTATAACTGCTGCTACTGCCATAGTAGGTCTGGGTTTTGGGGCATCACTAGTAGCATTATTTGCTCAGTTGGGTGGTGGTATTTACACTAAAGCAGCTGACGTAGGCGCAGACCTCGTTGGTAAAGTTGAAGCTGGCATCCCCGAAGATGATCCACGAAACCCGGCTGTCATCGCTGACAATGTTGGCGACAACGTAGGTGACTCTGCTGGACGTGGCGCAGACCTGTTTGAATCTGCAGTCGGCGAGAACATTGGTGGTATGGTTATCGGTGGCTTAGTCAGTGTAGCAACAGGAAACATTTTGTTCCTGATTTTTCCTCTGATTGTTCGCGCTTTAGGTATATTTGCTACTTTGATTGCTATGCCCTTTGTAAAGTTGAAGGACAGTGAAGTTCACAGTCCAATGAAAGCGCTACGCAAAGGTTTAAACGCAGCAACAATTCTTTCGGCAATAATGTTCTTAGTAGCTTCAATAGCTTTCTTCGGAAGCAACTGGTACTACATCTTCGGTTGTTTACTAACTGGATTAGTTGCAAGCGTATTAATCGACCAAATCACAGACTACTATACAGGTCGCGACAGAAAACCAGTTGGCAGCATAGCACAAGCAAGCCAGACTGGAAGCGCAACAAACATAATCACAGGTTTCGCAGTTGGTTTAGAAACAACAGCCCTCCCCATCATTACCTTAGTGATTGCTTTGCTGGTATCCTACGTGCTGGGTTCACAACTTGCTGTTGGCATCGGTATTGATTCATATACTGGTGGAGTTTACGGTACAGCACTTGCAACAATGGGTATGCTTGCAGTTATGGGTATGGTTTTAGCTCTAGATGGTTTTGGTCCAATCGCTGACAACGCAGCAGGCATTGCTGAAATGGCTGGAGAAAAAACAGGTATGGAAGCTCTGGAAGCTTTAGATGCAGTTGGTAACACAACCAAAGCTTTAACCAAAGGTTTCGCTTTAGGTTCCGCGTTACTAGCAGCTCAGTTGCTATTCCAGACATATGCTGAAGAGGTGTATGCTAAACTCGGTGTGCACCTTGTCGTAGATATTTCACAGCCTGCTGTTCTTGTTGCAGGTTTCATAGGTGCAATGCTACCTTTCCTGTTTTCGTCACAAGCAATTAGTGCAGTCGGCAAAGCAGCAACACAAATGGTTAACGAAGTTAGACGTCAATTCAAAGAAATACCTGGTATTATGGATGGCACTGGTAAACCGGACTATGGCAAAGCAGTTGACATCAGCACCCAAGCAGCTCTAAAGGGTATGGTTATTCCGGGTGTAGTCGTCGTTGCTGTTCCTCTAATCATAGGTGTCCTGTTAGGACCAGTTGCAGTCGGAGCAGTCGTTATCGGAACCACACTCACGGCAGTTCCATTAGCCTTGTTCATGAACACAGGTGGCGGAGCATGGGATAACGCAAAGAAGTTCATCGAGTCAGGTCACTTCGGTGGTAAAGGTTCACCTGCACACGCAGCAGCAGTAGTAGGTGACACAGTAGGCGACCCACTAAAAGACACAGCTGGACCAAGTCTTCACGTACTCATAAAGTTGCTGAGCACGCTATCAATCGTCTTCATCCCGCTATTCTTGAACCTGCTCGGTCTCATCTAAGAGGTTCCAAAGGGAAGTTTCTTTTTTCTTCCCTCAAAACATTTTTTTATTAAGTTAACATTTTTTGCCAGCTTTACTCCATTTTAAAAAACGCTTGTTCTCCGTAGTATATTTCTACTTGAGCCGCATTCAAATACGCTACTGAGATGTTCAATCTTTGAAGATAACTGAGAAAAACCTACATCAAGGATTCGTTAAAGTGGTACCTGACACGCCAGATGATCTTTGGCATCTCTATAACGTTGTCTACAAGGGTGACGAGGTTTACGCTTACACTTCACGCGCCATAAAAAATGACACTGAATGCTCAAGGCCAAAAAGTGCAGAACGTGTTTCAGCGTTCATGGGTGTGAATGTTGAATCAGTAAGCTGGGACAAATTTTTAGGTAAACTGCGGGTTCACGGCTTAATTTGTCATGCACCAGACATTATTCCTACTGGAGCACATCACACAATCGCTGTAGGTTTGAATCAACCTGTTACAATAGTCAAAAAAGAGTGGCCAAAGCATTTGCTTGACAGGTTAACTCAGGCGAGCGAAACCGAAAAACCTTTACTGATTATTTCAATTGATGATGAAGGATTTGCTATAGCTGAAACTAAACAGTATGGTGTAGAAATTAAAGTTGAAGAACGCGTAAGACTTCCTGGAAAACATGAAGCTGATAAACGTGTTGAAGGCACCAAAGCATACTTCCGTAAAGCAATAAATAGCTTAAACCAGCTTTGGGGGCAAAACCATAATCCCGTAATCATTATTGGTGCAGGTTTTGTAAAGAACGATTTTGCTAGGTATATGGCTGAAGAAGCACAAGACATGAACAAGGCTCTCGCAGATATTAAAAGTGTTAATAATGGTGGAACGGCGGGAATCTACGAGGCTCTAAGATCAGGTGTATTATTGAAGGCTTCCCATAAGTTACGTATTATTGAGGAAACGGAAACCATGGAGGAGGTTATGAAACGGTTAGGTAAAGGTGAAGGTACTGTAACTTATGGTTTAGCTGGTGTTGAAGAGGCGGTTCCGATGGGTGCCATTGAGAAGTTGATAGTTGCAGATACAGCATTACGGGACGTCGATGAGGTGCAAAGGTTAACGCTTGAAGGATTGATGCGTGAAGTTGAAAGGCATAATGCAAAAGTTACTGTGGTTAGTACTGAGCATGAGGCAGGATCAAAACTTTTAGCTTTAGGTGGTCTTGCAGCATTGTTGCGTTTTCCAATTTATCGTGCACCTTCTAATTAATAGTTCCAAGCTTATTTTTTCTCTTTGAAGATTTTATTTAGATTTTTTTCAAAGGTCAGAAGGTAATACGTTTCAGATTAAATATTAATCATTTCCAGCGTTAAAAGAGTGAGTTTCATTGATTTCTTGATAAAATAAGTGAGTTGGAGAATGAAATGAAGTAAAGCTTTTGTATAACTTGCGCTTAATAGGGATTTAGGGGGGGCTTATTAATTGTCAAAATTTGAAGTGTACAAAGACTACGCAGAGAAATATCGTTTTCGTTTTCGTGCTGAAAATGGCAGAATAGTAGCTGTCGGAGAAGCATATGAGCAACATGCAAGTTGTATAAACGGTATAAAGAGTGTACAGAAAAATTGCAAAGCATCAATAGAAGATCAGACAATTGAAGATTTCCAAAAAATTACAAATCCTAAATATGAAGTCTACAAAGATGCAGCCAACAAGTTCAGGTTTCGTCTAAAAGCGGCAAATGGGCAGATAATTGCTGAAAGTGAAGGATATGAAACAAAAAATGCTTGTTTAAATGGTATTGGAGTAGTCGGTACTGCACGCGACGCAGAAATTGAAGACTCAACAGTAACTATCGGCTCCAATGGAGCTGAAACAGGTTCTATGAAAGCAGAGCAAGCGTCTGAAACCGTAAGTATAAGAGACTCAACTGCTGCTGCCTTGTATAGTGGAGAGAAATCTGTTTCTAGTGAAATAGAGGAATCAGAAATAGTAACAGACTCGGCTGCTGCGGGGGTTTCAAAGGAATACAAGTCAGAGGCGTCAGAAAGAATAGAAGAGACAATGGATACAACGATAACTAGCGCATCTACTAGAGAGTATAAAGGTTCAAGTAAAGAAGCAGAAGAATCCGTAAAAATGGGTCAAGCAACTAGTGTAGAATCACGATTAGTGGACTCAGCTAAAAAAGATGAAATGTTAGAAGAGCTTAAGAAAATTCGGCAATCTGTAGAAAAACCTCCAGAACCGCAACCGCCAAAAGGATTCTGGAACGAGTTTAAAGACTTTCTGAAAAAGTTCGGTATTTTAGCCTTGGCGATTGGCTTTATTATAGGTTTGTATTTAGGTGGATTAGTTCAGGCTTTAGTCAAAGATTTGCTGCTGCCAGCGATTGGCTTGCTTTTTCCAGATTTGGATAACTTAGCTACAATGACTATTGGTCCATTTGCAGTAGGAGACTTCTTAGTGGCTTTAGTTACTTTCATCATAGTTGCCTTGGTAGTATTTCTAATGGTAAAAATCGTTAAGAGATGGGGCATAGAATAATCAGCCTATAATTCTTTCTTTTTTTGTTATGCT
>CAZXGX010000076.1:0-10128 GCA_964640475.1 uncultured Candidatus Bathyarchaeia archaeon | reverse complement strand
ACAGACATAAACCCTAACGCAGTCATGACAGAAATAAGTCAGCACTTTTTCGGAGACAGCGTTGCTGGAGTGTATATCTATCCATGAGTACGGCTGCTGAACTTAAAAAACTCTATCATAAAGGTAAGAAACGTAAAATTCTTGCCATATTCTCTATTTTCTTAGCATTATTAATTGCTGTTGTTGTCTCAGTAAGTTTAGGTGCAGGTTCACCACGTTTTAGTGAAGCTATGAATGTAATTTTTTCTAGGATTTTTCCCTCTCTAAATATTGATCCTGGAACGACAGTGACTCAGACAATTATTTTGGATTTACGTCTTCCTCGTATTATTCTGGCAATAGTAGCTGGAGCAGGACTTGCAGCTTCAGGTGCAACAATGCAAGGTGTCTTGAGGAATCCTCTTGTTTCCTCTTACATTTTAGGGATTTCTGCCGCCGCAGGTTTTGGAGCTGCTTTAGCAATAGTCTTTGGAGTGGGTGTTATTACAGGCGGGGAATACTTGATTGTTGTAAATGCTTTTCTCTTCAGTATGCTTGCAATGTTGTTGGTTTATGGAATTGCTCGTTTACGTGGAATTACAACTGAGACTGTAATATTGGCGGGTGTAGCTGTTGGTTTTCTTTTTTCAGCCTTATTATCTTTAGTTCAATATGTTGCCCCTCAGAATGAAGCCTTGAAGGCTGTTGTTTTTTGGCTTATGGGTGGTCTCAGTTCAGCAACTTGGGATGGGCTACTAATAGTTGCTCCAATAGTTGTTGTGACCATAATTCTAATGGTGTTTCAGTCTTGGAACATTAACGTCATGAGTATGGGTGAAGAAGTGGCGTTAAGTCTAGGTGTTAATCCTAAACGGGTTTTAGGCATAACAATGGTGTTAGAGACGCTAGCAACAGCTACTATCATAGCTTTTACAGGCGTCATAGGTTTTGTTTGTCTTATTTCTCCGCATATTGCACGGATGCTCATTGGTAGCGACCACAGATTCCTTATACTCTGCAGTGCTGTTATCGGAGCCTGTTTACTTTTATGTTCTGATACAGTGGCTAGGCTTATACTTCAACCCACCGAGCTTCCTGTTGGAATCGTAACTTCTCTGCTTGGTGTTCCATTCTTCATTTACATTTTAGTAAGTAAACGGAGGCAAAGTTGGCATTGAAACTCACAATAAACAAGCTTTCTTTCAACTATACTGGATTTCCAGTTCTGAAGGATGTAGACCTAGAAGTAAAACAAGGGGAAATGTTAAGCATTGTAGGTCCAAATGGTTCAGGTAAAAGTACCCTGCTAAAATGCATAAATCAGATCTTAAAACCCAAACAGAACACTGTGCTTATTGACGACAATGACACAAGTAAACTTAACCTGAAGGAATTATCAAAGATTATGGGGTACGTTCCACAAAGTGCCACAAGTGCATTCCCCTTTACTGTTTTTGATGTCGTATTAATGGGCAGAAAACCCTACATTCACTGGAGCCTCAGTGAAAGTGATAACCAAATAGTCGCTGAAATGTTGGATTTCCTTGGGATTGGCGCGTTAGCCATGCGTCACTATAATGAGCTTAGTGGCGGTGAACAGCAAAAAGTTATAATCGCACGTGCTCTTGCACAACAACCCCAACTGTTACTTCTTGACGAACCTACTAGTTCCCTAGATATTAAACATCAACTAGAGATTCTTTGCATGCTTAAGAGCCTAGCTGAAAGTAAAGAACGCTCAGTAATTGTAACGATGCATGATTTGAATTTGGCAAGCAGATTTTCAGATCGAATGCTTATGCTAAAAAAAGGCTGCATTTTTGCTGTTGGGACTCCTGAAGAAGTGCTAACAGAGGAAAACATAGACGCTGTCTATGGGATTAAGGCAAAAGTAACTAACTCGATTATCGGTAAACCGCAGGTAACCCCGTTAGTAGCTGAAATCCATGGGTTCTCAAATACAAAATTATCACCAATAATTAAAAAAATATCTGAATAGAGGAAAAATAAAAAATGGTTCAAACAAGAATAGCTTTGGTTACAACAATTCCGACAGATGCTATCCCAGCTATAGCTGCTGCTAAAGCAATAAATGAAAAATCTCCCAATACTGTTGAACTTTATCTGCGGACAGGTGGGGACTTTCGCGATTTTGGTACTTTGCATGATTTTATTCAATTTTCTAAAACAGCCCACATTGTTATTGTACACTTGATGGGTGATCTGCCAGAGATGGAAAAATTAGTTGAAGCACTAAAAACTGCAAATATTCCACTCATGGTTTCTGCCTCCTTTTTCGGTGCTAAAGATTACAACAAGTATTCCACAATACAAGCAGAGGATCGCCAAAAAATCTTTTTCTACCTTAATTATGGTGGAAAAAAGAACTTTGAAAACCTAATGTATTATCTCGCAAATCGCTTCACAGGTTCTAATTTTACTTTTGCAGCGCCAACTAAGCCGCTTTGGGAAGGCATCTATCACCCCGATTTTAATGATTCCATTCCCACATTAGCGGAATATATGAAAAAGAAGGTCGATGCTAAACGGGTAACAGTGGGTTTATGGTTCCACCAAAGCCATTGGCAAGGCGAGAACACAAGCCCCATCGTCAGCACGATCCGAGAAATCGAAGCGCAAGGTGCAAATGTGTTGCCTGTTTTTTTTAGCGGCTCAAAAAATCAGAAGCTTGGTATAAATGGGTTAGAATGGGTGATTGATAATTACTTCATGAAAGATGGCAAACCAATAGTTGATGTCGTTGTCAGCCTGTTTTCTTTCTCGTTTACAACTTGTCTCTCTGGTGCAGATGCTACGGTTGTACTCAAAAAACTCGGTGTTCCCGTAATCAAAGCCATCCTGACATGTAATACTGCTGAAGAGTGGCGTGACTCAATTCAGGGCTTAAGCATCATGGATATACCTGCAAACGTTGCTTTGCCCGAGTTAGATGGTGCTCTGATAACTGTTCCGATAGCTGCTATGGACTGCTGCCAAATCAATCCGTCTACAAAGACTCGGCTAATCAAGTTTGAGCCCATGCCCGAACGAACTAAAAAGCTTGTTAATTTAGCAATTAACTGGGGCAAACTGCGGCAAATAGCCAACAGCGAAAAGAAAGTGGCAATTATCTTCCATAATTATCCACCAAGAAATGATACTATTGGGCATGCTTTTGGATTGGATTCCTCCGTGTCAGTGATGAATATTCTCAAGTCGTTAAAAGCTGAGGGTTACACTCTTGACGCGTTGCCTGAAAGCAGCCAAAAATTGATGGATACCATAATTAACGGTTTGACAAACGACCGGAGGTGGGCAAGCCCAAAAGAGCTTTCAGAACGTGCCTTAGACAAAATCTCAAACGTAAAATACGCGGAATGGTTCAACGAGTTGCCTCTTGATCTTTCAGTTAAAATGGATAAGGACTGGGGACCGTGCCCCGGCAAAGTATTCACCTATAACGGCAAATTGTTGGTTGCAGGAATAATTAACGGCAATGTTTACATTGGATTGCAACCTCCTCGGGGCCAATTAGACATTTCCTCAACAAGGCTTTACCACAGCCCAGACGTAACCATGACCTATCATTACCATGCCTACTACCGGTGGATACGTGACGTCTTCAAAGCAAACGTGATTATGCACATCGGTACTCATGGCTCCTTGGAGTGGCTGCCAGGCAAATCTGTTGGGTTATCGCCTTCTTGTCAACCTGACGTTGCAATATCTGATTTACCGAACATTTACCCCTATGTAATCACTAACCCCGGCGAAGGCACCCAAGCCAAACGGAGGAGCTACTGTTGTATAATTGAATACTTGGTTCCTGTAATGCATAACGCTGACTCCTACGAAGAACTGGCAAAACTTGAGGTTCAACTTCAAGAATACTACCACGCTAAAATCGTTGATCCTGACAAATTACCTGTTTACAGAAACATTATCTGGGAAAACGTGGTTCAAGCCAAACTTGATAAAGACTTAAACGTTACCCAAGAAGCTGTTTTTGCCTCATTTGACGATTTTTTGGAGAAACTTCACGGTTACATAAACGAGTTGTCTGATGCACAAATTCGGGATGGCATGCACATTTTGGGCGAAGCACCAAAAGATGCACAGTTAGACGAATTTCTTGTTACTCTAACCCGCTTAAGTAACGGTTCGGTGCCTTCTTTACGTGAGTCACTTGCTGGACTCAAAGGCTACGATTATGAAGACATGTTGGCGCATCGAGGTAAACTTGGTAGTGATGGCAAAACCAACGGTGACCACCTCAAGCAACTCTATGAGATTTCGCTTGAGCTAGTTCAGAAACTGCATGCTCAAGATTTTAGTGAGCAAGCGATCCCCAAAATACTTGCAGATGTACTCGGTGAAGACAATCCTAAAGTTCACAGTGTCCTCTCTTATATCACAAAATTCCTTGCGCCGGCATTAGCTGCCACTACTGACGAATTAACTAACACCATATCTGGCTGTTCCGCAGGTTACGTTCCTTCTGGACCGTCAGGCTCCATCACACGTGGTATGGCTGACATTTTACCCACTGGCAGAAACTTTTACTCCGTAGATCCCAGAACTGTCCCAACAACAGCTTCTTGGAAAGTAGGTACAGCGTTGGGAGATGCTTTGCTTGCGCGTTACCTCAAAGAGGAAGGAAAATACCCCGAAAGCGTCGGCATAGTGATTTGGGCAACAGACATCATGAAAACTAAGGGCGACGACATCGCTGAAATCCTGTATTTGATGGGTATAAAACCCGTTTGGGAACGATCCAGCGGTCGAGTAGTCGGTATCCAAGTCATACCTCTTGAAGAATTGAAGAGACCCCGAATCGACGTTACCATGCGAATCAGCGGCTTATTCCGTGACACTTTCCCTAACGTTGTCAATCTACTAGATGAAGCCGTTAGCTTGATTGCTGGTTTAAAAGAGTCTCCAGAGCAGAATTTTATCGCCAAACATGTAGAAACCCAAGTTTCCGAGCAGACCGCAAAAGGCGTCGATGCCGCCAAAGCGCATGAAGAAGCTCTCTATCGAGTATTTGGCGATCAACCGGGAGCATACGGCTGTGGCGTAAGCGAGGCTATTGATTCTAAGAATTGGAAAGACCAACAAGACCTAAGCGACATCTACGTCAATTGGGGCAGCTACGCTTACACCCGTAAAACCTACGGTCGCCAAGTGCCTGAACAATTCAAACGGTGTCTAAGCAGAATTAATGTTACGGTGAAAAATCAGGATTCACGTGAATACGATATTTTAGATGGTGATGACTGGTACGACGCTCACGGCGGCATGATTAACGCGGTAAAAGTCATCGGCGGCAAGGCACCCCGTTCCTTCTGTGGAGATAGCTCTGACCCTCAAAGAGTAAAGGTTAGAAGCACCGCAGAGGAAACCTGCCACGTGTTCCGTTCACGTCTTCTAAATCCCAAGTATATTGAAGGCATGAAGAAGCATGGTTACCAAGGGGCCGCAGACCTGTCTAAAACGTTAGACAATGTTTTCGGTTGGGATGCCACGGTTGAAGTTGTCGAAGACTGGATGTATGAAGATCTCGCTAAAAAATACGTTTTAGATAAGACAATGCAGGAGTGGCTTAAGGATGTGAATCCTTATGCTCTTCAAAATATGGTTGAGCGGCTTTTAGAAGCAATTGAACGTAATATGTGGCAAGCATCTGAAGAGATGAAAAAAGAGCTTCAAAAAACCTACCTGAGTGTTGAAGGCTTGCTGGAAGAATCAACGGAAAGTAACGATAATAATGATCGGAGGAAGAAGAAAAAATGAAATATGACTTAACTAAATTCAATGAAAAACGACTAAAACTTGAATTGGACAATTTAGATGTCAAAGTAATTTATCACTCTTATGATGATGTTGAACTTAATACTTTGCTTGCTTCTTTTATTGAAAAACGTGTGGTGCTCTCTACCCTTGAAGGGCTTAAAAAAGTGAACTATGTAGCTAACACATACGTTCCATCTCCATTATCGGAAAGAATTATGACTATAAAGGAGTATCAAAAGTTCCAAAGATATCTGCCTCTCACTCTTGGAATTAAACCCGCCGAGATTACCTTTATGAGTACTGGTGTTGACATGGAAAAGCTTGCGATATGTGAGAAATCCTATCAGGATTTAAAAGTTTGTTGCATAGCCACTGCAGGCGCTAAAAATAACGCTTTACGTACAGGTGTAGACAGTGGTGGCTGGATGGAGAAAAGTACTCGTTTCAAATTGGCATCTGGAACAATAAACATTCTTCTTTTAACAAACGCCGTTTTAACCTGCGGTGCTATGGCGCGGGCTATAATAACTGCTACTGAGGCTAAGACTACTGCACTTCAGGACCTGGATTATAGGAGTACTCCTTCTCCACTGATTCAAGCTACAGGCACTGGTACAGACAGTATGATCGTTGTTTCAGGAGTAAACTCTGACATAACAATCAAGCATACGGGTGGGCATACGAAAATGGGTGAATTAATAGGTGTCTCAACTAAAAACGCAGTTACAGAGGCACTAAAAAAACATGATGATTAATTCATGGAGTGCTTTAGTTTGAAAGATTTTATCTTCACTGAAAATCTAACAAAAAAATATGGTAACCTTGAAGCGATAAACAATTTAGACCTGAGTGTCCATACTGGTGAGATTTTTGGTTTTTTGGGACCTAATGGTGCTGGAAAAACAACAACTATTCGGGTTTTAACTACTCTAACGCGGCCTACTTCTGGGTTCGTATCAATTGGCGGTTTTAATTTAAAAGATGAACCTGAAAAAGTTAAAAAGATAATTGGAGTTGTACAACAGCATTTGAGTTTAGATCGTGATTTAACAATTCGGGAAAATATGGAATTTCATGGGCGTATTCATAATATGGACTCTTCTAAACGTAAACAACGTATTGCTGAGTTACTTGAATACGTTGAACTTACTGAATATGCCGATAAAATGGTTGACACTCTCTCAGGAGGCATGAAAAAAAAGGCAGCTATTATTTGTAGTCTTTTACATGAACCTAAACTACTGTTTTTAGATGAACCAACAGTAGGATTGGACGCTCAGGCTAGACGTCGACTGTGGGACTTAATGCGCCGCTTAAACAATGATGGTACAACAATTTTTCTTACTACTCATTATATTGAAGAAGCTGAAGTCTTGTGTCATCGTGTCGGTATCATGCATCATGGACGCTTAATTGCTGTTGATAAACCTCTTGAACTTCGTAAAAAGCTAGGATCTTTTGTTGTTGAAACACTTGTTGATAACAAGGAGACGCACTACCAATTCTTTGCCAACCGCGAAGCAGCAGCTAATTACGTACAAAGCTTACCATCTGAAGCTAAAACAGTGATTATACGTGAGTCAAATTTGGAGGATGTGTTTATTGAAAAAACAGGTGAAAAAGTGGGTGATGCATAATGCTAAAGTTTTTTGATGATATTTATTCAGTGCTATGGGTTGACTTGCGTAATATGCGTAGACACTGGAAGTCTACAGTAGCAACTAGTCTTGTGCTGCCTCTTTTGTATTTAGTTGCTTTCGGTTACGGTTTGGGACAAGGTGTAAACGTTGATGGTGTGTCTTACCTTGCTTTTGTTATCCCTGGTATAGTCGCATTAACAGCGTTTTCTATAAGTTTCAACGGTGCCGCTTCCAAACTTCAGGTTGACAAGTTTTTCTACAAAAGTTTTGATGAGCTATTGATGTCTCCAGTAAGTTTGGAATCAATCATTATCGGTAAAGCTTTGATAGGTGTACTGAGAGGTTTGATTAGTTCTCTTGCTATATTTGCTGTTGGCTTAGTTCTTGCTCCTACAATACTTGTTAATCCACTATTCTTCTTAATGCTGCTATTTTCATGTTTAGTGTTTGCATTGTTTGGTGTACTCATTGCTCTAGTTATAAATTCACATCAACACATGAGCACTTTTAGCACCTTAGTTATTGTACCAATGACTTTCCTTTGCGGCACCTTCTTCTCTCTAAGCCAACTTCCAGAGATAGCAAAAGTGGTCCTATATTTTCTACCGTTAACCCATTCAAGTCAATTACTAAGGGCAACGGTGTTAGGGCAACCTTTTCCTTATTTGTCAATGTTTGCTCTCTTAATTTTTGGGGTACTGTTTTTCTTTGGTTGTAAGGCTGCCTTGAGACATAACAGTCTCTAACAGTTCATTGTAAAAATTTTATTTTCCCTTTTTTAGTTTTATTTTTTAGGTGTTACGTGTTTTAAGCAATAGTTGTTGAAGGGGGTTGTATTGATGAAAACCGTTCATTTTTGGCATGTTGGGCAAAGGTAAACTTGCCCGCCGCCATGGTTGATTTTTTCGATTTTTGTTTTACAGGTTGGGCAATTTTGATCTTTCATGTTTGAACCCATTTTTGGAGTATATTTTCCTTGGTTGCCGTATAAGTCAGTGAATTGGTCTTTGCCACCTGCCTCAAGGCGTTCCTTAATTAGTGCAACAATTGCATTGTAAAGTGCTGTTTTTTCTTCTTTGCTAAGTGTTGATGTGTTGCGTTTGGGGTTAATTTTTGCTCGATAGATTATGTCTTGAAATGCGCTGTTGCTTAAACCTACAACTATTGCGCCCTTGCCTACAAGAGCCGCTTTGATGTTTTGGCTCTTTTCTCCCATTTTCTCTAAAAACCTCTCAGACGTGAATTCACTCTTATTCAGTGGATTGATGATTTCTGAGAAGTCCCGTCTATACAGGTAATTCTTGCCCAAATCTGTCTCAATTACTGCTTGAATGCATCCGATACCTGACAAACTAACAGTTAAGGCTGTACCGTCTTTTAAGTCAAGTTTAAGGTGAAACTTTTTTGGGAGTGCAACCTGTTTTTTGTGATAAAAGATTGTGCCGCCATATTCAGGTGCAAGCACCAAGTTCCAGTCATTATCAAATTTTATTAGAATAACGTTCCCTCTTGATCGAATAGAGACTATTTTGGCATCAATCAAGTTGCCGAAAACAGTGGAGTCTTTGTTTACGCAGCCAAGTTTTTGGAGACTCTCGCAATTCTGTAGTTTAAAGGATTGGATGGTTTTGCCGATTATTTCTTGGTTCATTTGTGTGGCGAGTATTTGGATTTCTGGAAGTTCAATGCTCATATTGACCCCTGAGTTGAAAATGGGTTTTTAGAATTAAAAAGATTAGTTTTGTTAGGTTAGCGTGGAGTCTTTTACTTCGTAGATTATGCTGCCTGCGAATCTTAGGTTTTGTGAGTCAATTTCTTGTATCATGCGGTTAACCATTCTGCCTACAACTAGAACCAGAACGTTTAGTCCTCTTGAGGCGGCAATTGCGGATGCGTTGCTTATGCCAAATTCGAAGTCTGCTTCTAGTTTAAGTTTGTTTAGAACTGCTCTTCCAACGGCGCCCATTACTCCAATGCGGTCTGGTTTAAACTCTTCATAGTAGGCTTTGATTTTGGTTATGTCAGCTGCTCTTGAGCCTCCTTTACGTATGCTTGGCAGTTTGACTATGAGGATTTTGCCTTGTTTGAGTTTTACTTTGCCTCTTAGGTCTTTTAATCCTATGTCTTCTCCTGCTTGGGCATCTGTTGTGGCGATTCCGACTGCTTCAGTGTTTGGGTCCCCTAAAGGTACTGTGTAGAAGATGCCTTCTTTTGTGATTAAGCCTACCTGTTCACCACACTTAACAGGTTTTGTTGTAAGGGCTATCCATGCGTGCTCTACTTTTATTTCGTTCCTGATTGATTTCACATATTTTTCTAGGTCTAGAACATCTTGGTGAAGTTTAGCTATGCCTTTAGGAGTTAAACGGTAATCTGCCCTCTCAGAGCCTGCTTCAAGTAGTCCCTCTTTGGATAGGGCTTTAAAGTATTTAGAAATGGCTTGTATTGTTATGCCAAGGGCATCGCTGATGTCTTTTTGTTTGATGTGGGGTTGGTGTTTCATGATTTCGAATAATATTTCGAATCGTGTGAATTCGCCTTTTTCTTTTAGCAGGTTTGCTTGTGGGTTTTTCCGCATAACTCATTCAACCTATTATTAACTAAAGTTAAAACAAGGTTTATAAATCTTCCATTAAGCATTAACCAATAAAAGGAGAAAAACATTAACATGCACATAATGGAAGGCTTCCTGCCGCATCCATGGTGGGAAATATGG
>CAZXGX010000075.1:0-10239 GCA_964640475.1 uncultured Candidatus Bathyarchaeia archaeon | reverse complement strand
CAAAATCACAATCTGGGATAATGTTAAGGTTAATTATAAGTTTGTGGATTGAATGTTTTTTTGAACATTCAATCTATTACTCTATTGCCTTACTTTTTGTATACCACGTAGATGTCCGCCTCAATCATCTTTGAACCGCTGTAGTAATGGTGGACAAAATACAAGTTGCCATTGTCGTCTAAAGTAGGTTCTCCTGCAAACTGGGAAACTATCAATTCAGGGATGGACCAGTTGCCCTCAATCTTGACCGACCGATAAATAGCTGGAGATCCTAGGTAAGTTCTTAGAAACCAAAGCTCCCCGCCATCTTGACTTATAAAAGGCCAACCTTCGTTTTCCACTGTGTTCACTGCTTCTACATTAATGGGGGCTTGCCATTCGCCATCGACTTTACTTGAAACCCAGATATCAAGTTGACCTTTTCCTCCATCGCGAATCGAGTGAAAGTAGAGTTCTTGCCCATCTGAGGTTATGTGCATTTCTCCCACTTGGTAGTCTTTCATGAGCTTATCGCCCACGTACTGCCAGTTAGTCCATTTTCCATTAATTTTTTCAGCAGTAAACAGGTTCACGCCGCTGTATCCTTCCCTTGCAGAAGCAAACCACATCGTGTTTTCATTCACAAACTCAGCACCGTCAAGGGCAAGCTTGCCTGTCTCCTGCAATATGACTCGTTCCGCTAATCCCCACTCGTCTCCTTCCTTTTCAGAAACATAGATTCCAGTCACTCCATCAAGCAACTGTTTCTCCGCGGGTACTGTCACGTTGGGCGTGAAGAAAAAGTACAGCGTTTTGCCATCAGGCATTATGAAAGGCGAGTCTTCGCCTCCTGCCGTGTTTATTGCAGAGCCTAAAGGAATAGGCTGCATCCATTCTTCAGAATGCAGAATAGGGGGATGCAGATCTGTTTCAGGCGTCATCTTGACTGCGTTAGAAGAAATGGCGCTTTCCCTTGTTGGCAAGATGGGGCCGTTTTCTTTGGGTTGAGTGCTTAGAATAATTACAGCCACAAATACCGTTATAATGCAGACAACAAGCAATACAACCAGTAATTTTGAAACCGCTTTCAATCCAAACATCATCCCAATCACCAGTTCCTATTTAATAGCTATAATACATTAGTTTTTCCAAAGAGCATTTCACAATAGATTTTGAGAGGATCCTAACTGCCTGTAGCATCACTTTTTATCTGTTAAAAATCATGGAACAACCTGCCCGTTGTAGTGAACATTTTCAGTTTAGGCATGAGTTCACAACGATTAATATCTTTATTGTTAATCATTTATAATGTAGGCTGTCTGAAAAGACGTTTTTAGGTTCCATGAACGCGCGCATAATTTCAGAAAAGCTATTATTTTTTAAATTATAATTATATTTATGCTAAATGTTCTAAGTATAGGACTTGGGCATCCTAGATTTCTTCACACTGATCTTAACCTACTAATGCAGATCGCTATCTTGGTGATAATTCTGGTAAGTCTCTACTACAAGAAGAATAAAAACCTGAAATTTCACGGAATTACTATGGGTGTTGCAGTGATTTTACACGCTCTTACCTTCGCCTTAGTGATGGGACCACCGATTTTTCAGTATTTCACATTTTTCTCAACAAGAACCGATTTATTTGCGGTTCAGACAACTTGGGTACATGCAATTCCAGGAGCCATTGCGTTGTTATTAGGAATCTTCCTTGTCTTTAAGTGGGCTATCAGTCCTTCAAACACGACTGCTTGTTATAAACGGAAACGAATTATGGACATAACGATAGTTCTCTGGTTAATTTCATTGATATTCGGAATAGCCACATACTTGCTGTTCTATACATAGAAAGAAATCTACACAGAAGCTCTTTCATCGTTTGAAGAATTTTTAGCGTATGCTATAGAATTGAGTCTGGATTATTAAGGGTGGATTGCTGTGATTTGAACTTGACATTTTATGTGGATCCATCACATAAAACACTGCTTTTCTAACCTAAACGAAAAGCACAAACGATATTGAAAAAAAGAGTTATGGGCAACAGTTACAGCTGTCGGTGTTAAGCCATTTCTTGTGCCACTTAAAATTCTCGCAGTCACCTTTAGATTCGCAACTTACACAGGGATCTTCACTAGAGGCTTTGTTAAACATATCAATTAGTACTTTCTCGAATTTAGGATCAAGATTCAGCTTTTTAACTTGCTTCTCAAATTCACCTGTCAACCTTACAGAGTCTCCTCTAGTAATTTTAACACACAAGAGATTATTAAAGCTCACAAAGAAGCAAAAATAAGGGTTTAGATTATTGTTGCTGCTGCGATTTAATCCTAAAATCCTCTGAGGCACGTTTTTAACGGCATACATAAAAGCCAGCAAAAAGTATTAGCCAATAAAAAACGGCGATGAAAACTTGAGTATCCCCCGAATAGTCATTGCAGGAACCCAAAGCGGCGTAGGCAAAACAACCATCACAATAGGCTTAATGGCTGCTCTAAAAAACGCAGGCTACACAGTTCAAGGTTTCAAAGTTGGACCAGACTACATTGACCCAAGCTACCACAATATGGTTACTGGGCGACCATCAGAGAATTTGGACAGTTGGATGGTGCCTCAAGACCAAATCGTGGAGGTTTTTTCTCAAGCAGCAGAAAGTGCAGACATAGCAGTGATCGAGGGTGTCATGGGACTTTATGATGGCATGAACGGTAAAGATGACACTGGAAGCACCAGCCAAATCGCCAAGCTGCTTAACTGCCCCGTGTTGCTTGTGATCGATTGTTACCAGATGGCCAGATCAGCCGGTGCAATGGCGTTGGGTTTTAAGACTTTTGACCGTAAAGTAAACGTTAGAGGCGTAGTCCTTAACAACATTGCTGGAGAAGCACATGCCAACTGGTGCAGAGAAGCCATTGAAGCATCCACAGGTTTGCCAGTAGTTGGGTGGCTGCCGGTAAACAAGAAAATCGCTCTTCCCGAGAGGCACCTTGGATTAATTCCTACTCCAGAAAAACAGAATGCACCAATTATTTCAGAAATCGCAGGTTTCATCAAGCAACACATCAACGTAAACCAAGTTTATGACATAGCTAAATCGGCTGGTCCTCTACCAAAAACAAAGAAAAAAAGCGTTCTCAAAAAGAAGCCTAAAGCTTATGTGAGAATCGGCGTAGCTTTTGATGAAGCATTCAACTTTTACTATCCATCCAACCTCAACATTCTCACTCAATGTGGCGCAGAAATAGTACGGTTCAGCCCCATACACGACAAAACGCTTCCTAAAAATGTTTATGGCTTATATCTTGGTGGGGGATTTCCAGAAATGTTCCTTAAAGAGCTAGAAAAAAACCTAAGCATGAGGCAATCGATTCTGCAAGCCACAGAGGCGGGAATGCCTGTTTATGCTGAATGCGCAGGCTTAATGTACCTAACAAAGTCAGTTGCGGATTTTAATGGAAAAAGCTACAGCATGGTCGGAGCCTTAGAGGGCAAAACCACAATGACCAACAATACACTAATCTCATATAGCCTAGCAAAAGTTACAATTCCCAACATTTTAAGCGCTCCAGTTGCAGAGATTAAAGGACATGAATTCCATAACTCGGTGATTACAGAAATTCCAGCAGACGCTAAATTTGCATACACCATGCTAATGGGGCATGGAATTCAGAACAAAAAAGATGGCTGGATAAAAAACAATGTTTTAGCATCCTATATGCATATTCACTTTGCTCAAAACAAGAAAATAGCTGAAACCTTTATTGATAAATGCAGAAAATTTTCAAGTAAAAGAAACACTTAAGACCCAATAGTTTTTTTAGGCGCTGTATTTTTTGCAGGTGATTTTCTATGTGCATAAACAGGTTCTTTAGCTCAGTGTCACCCCTAAATTTATAAGTATTATATGCTAAGAACAAAAAAGGGATTCTTATGCAACCAAATCAATCAAGCTATTTGAGATACCTAAACATAATCGCCTTCATCGCAACTGTCATCATTAATGGTTTAGCAGGAAGCACAACCACTATTGGAGGTAAACTTACTGCTCAAGTCTCAGATTCGAATCCAACCCTAATTACTCCAGCAGGCTATGTCTTTTCAATCTGGGGTATAATCTATCTTTTACTAGCAATATTTGCCATCTATCAAGTGCTCCCAAAAAACAAAAATCGCCCCTTCCAGAAACAAATCAGCTTCTTCTTCATATTAAGCTGCATAGCTAACATTGCATGGCTCTTTGCATGGCAATACGAACAGCTCCCAGTTTCAGTTGCTCTAATGCTACTTCTCTTAGCTTCACTGATCACCATTTATCAGCGGGTAGGCATAGGAAAAACAAAAACTTCAATTAAAGAAAAACTGGCAGTTCACTTACCATTCAGCGTCTACTTAGGATGGATTACCATTGCCACTATAGCGAATATTTCAGCTACGCTTGTTAATGTAGGCTGGGATGGCGCAGGCTTAGACCCAACAACTTGGGCCATAATTGTAGTTGCCGTCGCGGTGCTGATTACGTTTCTAAGTTTGGCTTTGAGAAAAGACGTAGCCTACGCGTTAGTTGTAGTTTGGGCATTAGTTGGTATAGCTGCTAAGCAAACTCAAAACCAAACGATAGTCTCGTTGACTCAGGGAAGTGCAATCGTAATAGCTGTAGCAATTGTAGTGACGGTTGTAGCAATGTTCATACTAAAAAAACGACACCCTGCTGAAATCATAAAATAAAATAACTTTCTTTTTTTTGTTAAAGTTTTCTTTTGCACTTAATATTTTTTTAAAAAATTCATCTGTATGCATTTGAAAACTGGTTGTTGTAGTGGGAACAGACTTTTAAAATACTTTCTAGTTATTCTAATTTGAAAACTATCACCATTTTCTTCTTGCTCAAGTCTTTAAGAACTCTGACCCACTCTTCAGGCATCTCTTCCTTCTCGTCTTCGGTCAGTTCTCTCACGGATAAATCGTTGTTGACATGAAAAGGTCGCTTGCATGATTGGCAATTAGAATATGGAAAGAGCGCGTCTAAGGGATCTGTTATTTTCTGTGTTAAACCACAGTACGGACAAGACTCATACGCATACATTTTCTTGTGCCTTTTTTCTTCTATGATTATTTCTAAATTAGCTTCTAACTCTTCCCAAGAAGGATAAATCCTGCGGAGAGACGAATCACCTTTCCTCCACATAACTTTGAGCATATTCAATAACTCTTTCTTTTCATTTAATTCCATAAGAACCCCTTCTTGCCAAGAAATAGTATATCAAGGAAAGAATTTAACATTTAAGTAAAAAACCGTTTACCGCAAGAAGGCACACGATTTCTTAAAGAAAGAGTTATACTTCAACTTTTTGAGTCTACTATATATTAGTAGATTAATCCTTTCTGGCTATGCATATGAAATAGCTTTCATCATCTCTTTCAAATGTAACAGTAAGTCCGTTCTCCTTCATGATCTGTTTGAGTTGATGCATACTTGGTAGGAAATCGTTTTCGATCTCTACACCACCGTTCATGTGAACACCATTAATCTTCTTAGCCGAATCAGAATGGGCCACAACTATGCGCCCTCCTTTCCTTAGTGCCTTAGATAATATTTTTATGGCTAAAGGCTGATCAACAAAATGGGGAAAACAGGAATAGCACATTACCAGAGTAAAGTCTGCATTATATTTTAGTTCATAAACATCGGAGACTATGTATGAAATCAGCGGATGGTCTTTTTCAGGATATTTAGAGCGAGCTATCTCGATCATCTTATCCGAATAATCAACTGCAACAACACTTCCATCTACTAGATATCTTTCATAGAAAGGTATCATGACGCCGGTTCCGGTACCAACATCTAGTATTTTTTCATCACTACGGATTCCTAACAATTCAGTGATGTATTGCACCTTTTCGAGGTTGTGAATTGTGATTTCGTCCCAGACCCCAGCTTTCTCGTTGAAGAAATCCTTTTGTTTCGGATTGACTTTTTTCGGATTCACACTTTTGCCTCCACTTATATGGGGATAACTACTGGTATCCCTCGCACGCTCTCCACGTAGGCATCAATGTTGTATACCTCCTTGATGCTCTCAGGGGTGATGACCTCGTGACCGCCTATAGCGTAGACCTGGCCTGCCTTCATCAAGATGAACTTGTCTGAATGTCGAATGGCCAAGTTGAGGTCGTGAATAATCATAATCGCAGCCATATGGTTCTTCTTAACGATGTTCCTGATAAGGTGCATTATAATGTGTTGGTTGGATAGGTCAAGACTGCTTGTAGGCTCATCTAGTAAAATTACCTTCGGTTGTTGGACCAAGACTCTTGCTATTTGCACCAATTGGTATTCGCCGCCGCTTATCTCGTCAACGTATTTGAGTGCAAGTCCATCCAAGCCCAGTAGATGCAGTACTCTTCCTGCCAATCTTATGTCTTTCTCAGTTGCGTTCCAGTCGAAGTGAGGTTTCCTACCTAGTAGTACTGAATCAAACACTGTAGTTCGAGATGTCTCACTCTTCTGTGCTACGTACCCTATGTTCTTGGCGATGTCCTTTTTGCTCATCCGATGAAGATCTGATCCTTGTATAAACACAGAACCAGCGTCGGGTTTGAGCACCTTGTCTATACACTTGATCAGGGTGGTTTTTCCGACGCCGTTTGGACCCAGTATGGAGACGACATCATCAGCCTGAACGGTAAACGATACCCCATTTAAGACATGCAGGCTATTGTAGGAAAAAGTGATACCGTTCACTTCAAAGAAAATCATTTCCTGTACCTCTTAATTAATAGATAAATAAAAAGTGGACCACCAAGCATTGAGGTTATTATCCCCACAGGTATAACTGAAGGATACAGGATTACTTGTCCTACACCGTCGGCTATTACTAGGATAATGGCTCCAAGTATGATAGATAACGGTATGAGATAGCGATGGTCGCTGCCTATGATCATTCGGGCAATATGTGGTCCAAGAAGACCTATGAAAGCGATTATACCAAAGAAGGAGACGATAACAGCGGATAGAACAGATGTCAAGATCATTCCCACGACCCTTTCCCGCTCTGTATTTACACCTAGCCCTTTTGCTGTGTCCTCTCCAGCGTCTAGAGCATTATAGTCCCATCTTCTGTAGAAGAAATAAAGAACCACAGGGAGACTCACCAGTAGAATTAGTGAGTTCCATGACCAAGTCGCTTTGCCTAAATCACCGAAGGTCCAAGCTACAATATTGCCTAACTGTGAATCGGTAGCTATGTACTGCATGAAGGATAACCCAGCGGTGAACATGGCACTAATAGCGATTCCAGCTAGCACCATAGTTTCGGCACTGACTTTTGTTATCTTGGTGAGCACCAGTATAGAAACAGTTGCCACTAAGGAGAATAAGAATGCGCATACTGTCGTAATGTAAGGATTATTGATGGAGACTATGGAGGTCATGCTGCTACCGGCACCGAGAAAGATTATTGCAAATGAGGCACCAAAAGCTGAGGCGTTAGATATTCCCAGGGTGAAAGGTGAGGCAAGGGGATTGTGAAGGATACACTGCATCACTACTCCAGCTACAGCCAGTCCGGCGCCTGCAAGTAAAGCTCCTACGATCCGAACCATTCGGATATTCCAAACAACTGCGCCAGCGCCATTAGTGTCAAAAGTAACGATGTGTCTAACGGTATCTAAGAAGGGGATGTTGATAGGCCCACTTTGAGCGGCTATGATCACACACAGAAATAGAAGGAGCAGCCCGATAATGAGGAAAAGGAGCTTTCGTTTAATAAATCCCTTATATGTCCTTGAGGTCTGGTTGCTGTCTTCGTTGTTGTCCTCATAGATGTCAAATGCCTCATACTTGTCGTGGTCCTTTGATCCTTTGTGCTCACCCATTTTTTACACCGCTAAAACAAAAAGAGAGGAAAGAGGTTTAAAAATTAATCACAATGTAACTTTGCTGCATCCGTTGCCAGTCTGACCATCCGCGATTTCTAAATAAGTCATTGTTGTATCTGGATAGAATAGGTCTATGATATCGTTTGCTTTATCCTCGAATGCCCAAGAGTATGAACTTCCGTTCATTATGGATGCAACGTAGTATACATTCACCAGTTGGTTTTCCCAATTGGTACCGTAGCACTTGTAGACCATGGTTGAATAGATGTTTCCATCTTTCACTGCTAAAACGTTGTCCAATCCAGTATTGGTATCTATGTAATCGTTAATCGAGTTGATACAGTCGCTTAAACCTATGCTGTCTATGAATATGTAGTCTGGGTTGGTGTTGATTAGCGTCTCTAATGTGATAACGTATGGTTGACCGTTAGTTGCAGGTTCTATGGCGTTGGTGACGTTAGAATAGTCGAAGGGTAGATAGTTGCCGGAGGCTTTCAGAAATGATGCTCCGCCGTAATAGAACATGCCACAGGCGTAGGCGCTTTTGGTGTTGGCTATAGTAGATTTTGAGGTTATGTCGCTGATCATTTGGGCGATGCCGCTGTTGAGTTCATCTGCCCTGTCCTGTTCACCAAGTAAAGCACCTATAGAAGTTATCTGATCATAGAAGGCAGTCCCGAATTCTAGGTTAGCGTTAATGACGTATACTGGGATGCTAGTTTGGGTTTGGAGGTTGTCTGCGGTTGCCGCATCCTCAGCTGTTGAGGTGATGATGAGGCTTGGGTTTAGGTTTAAGATTGCCTCTGCGGTAGTGGCTACCTGTGGAAGTGCTGATAATTTTGCCTTGTTGACAATGTAGTAGGTTTGATCGTCTCGGGTGTTGAAGGTACCTGCGGTCTCAATAGCTTGTACCTTTTCAACAGCATCAAAATATGACACTAATCTTAAGGAGCCTGCGCCTATACAATAGATTGAATCTAATTGTTGAGGGATATTTACTGTTCGGCCTAAGGCATCGGTGACGGTTGTTTCTGATGGTTCATTATTACCCCCGTTTGAGGTAAGAATGTAAACAACGCCTATAGTTGCGACTAAAACTATTGCGATTGTAATGATTGCGAAAATTCTGTTTTTTTCCATTTGGCTACTTCCTTTAATTATTGACTGTTAGTATTACTTTTTTTAAATTTAGTAACACAGCAAGTTAAATAAATACTTAGCGGGTGCTAAAAACCCATTTAAAATGAAAAGTCGAAGCAAATCCCAAGGGACTACTCCAGCAACATATGAACCAGGGACAGATCAAAAAAAGGAAAATAGTTTAAAGGCAACCTTTCATGTTTAAGTTCTCACAAATCTCATTTTTTCAAAAGTTGAGCGCGTACTAGGATGTTTTCCTTAAGCTTTTTATGTAAACCACGACATTTATTCAATTGTTAGGTTGTGGTGTTAATGAAAATTTTGACACTGACCATAATTGGGGCGTTATTCATTATTTTTGTGGGAACTCCAATGCATTTTGCTTATGAAGCTTCAGGCTACAATTTTATTGTAGGCTCTTTTTCACCAATTAACGAGTCAGTTTGGGAGCATCTTAAAATGGCTTTTTTCCCATCAATTCTTTGGATTCTATTAGAGATGACTCAGCTAAGAAAAACAGTAAACAACTATTTTGTATCTAAAGCCGTTGCAGCCTACACCATGGTTTTTCTAATCCCAATAATATACTACACTTACACTGCATTTATGGAAGACAACATCATAATTGATATTGGTTCATTTTTTATTGCAGTAATTATTGGGCAAATAGGTAGTTACCTCATATTTAACCGCACCAAAAAATCTAAAGTACAAAAATACAGTGCAATCACAGCGCTAGTTATTCTTGGAATTCTATTTGTTGTTTTCACCTTCTACCCACCACACATTGATTTGTTCCTAGATTCAAATACGTGCACATATGGAATATTCAAAAACACATAACTCATGCTTACCGTTTGCTTTATTTTTACCTAATTGATGAGGAAGTGCATTATTGTAAAACGATGGAGACGAACATGTTAGGGATCTATCTGAAGTAGTCTGAACAGGACAATAACTATAAGAAATAGCATGATGAGGCCGCTGGGAATTGGAACCCTGCATACGACCCAGACATGATTATTAATCCATGCCAAACACCCAAACCTGTAAACGCAAATTATTTCAATAGAGTAACTCCTTAATCTCATTGAGGAACCTGTTTGCGGCTTAAACCATACTAATATCAGCAAGTGATTAAGATTTTGGGGAAACTTGGTTTTCAAGCTATCAGGCAACATGGCAGGTTCCAAAGCACAGTAAAATTGCAGTCGGAACTCTTAGAGGTATCTTGTTTCAGGCAGG
>CAZXGX010000074.1:0-10390 GCA_964640475.1 uncultured Candidatus Bathyarchaeia archaeon | reverse complement strand
ATATAAAACCTCACACATAACCAAAACATAACAAAAAACCATAAACTGTACCCAAACACAACACACAAACACCCACACCATCAAAAAACAAACAAAACAACCCAAACACAACAAAAAAACAAACTGTACAACAACAAAACAAAAACATACAGTTGCCACCGTTCAACGTTAAAGTTGAAGATAAATTTCGATTGAACCTTTTTACTAATAATCACAAATTATTAGAAAGAAAGAGCATTAAATATAAATTATAAATGAATTCTTTTGAATTATCACAAAATTTTTAAGCAAACAGCATAATACCTAAAATCCAGAAAGAGGAAACTTAAATGAAAAAAGCGGTATTGATTGCTTTAGCAATAGCGTTACTTTGTACTCTATCGTTAGCATCATTTACCAATGCAACAATGGCTGGATACGACTTTACAAACTACCAAGCCATAACAACACCAACCACAGATGGAACTCACACTGCTGGAGAATGGATAGACGACTCCGCAGTGCCACCGAACCTTCCAACAGCATTTGTGTTCAGGGAAAAATGGTCTTATCCAAGTTCACAGATCTATGAACATGTTCTAATCGAGTTCTTCACTGATAACACTAATGATCCCAATGATTACTACCAAGTCTGCTGGGATAACAGTGCAAATGGAGGATCTGCACCTCAATCAGACGATGTTAAAATTGAATGGAAAGGACATAATGCAGCAGGATTCAAGGTTTATCAGGGTAACGGTGCAGGATGGACACAATACACAGGAACTGGCGCTGCTTTAGGAACAGAGATTGTAATAGCTGAATCACAAAGTGCTTCTCCGTTAAACAGCACAACCCACTGGGTAATAGAAATAAAAGTGTACCGGTCAGGGATCTTTGACGTTAGCGGTGCAGGTTATGCCCCAGGTATGAGCGTTGCAGTATATGATGCAAGCAATAGCGCAGCAGGAGTGCAAGCATGGCCACCTAATTCAGTAGATAAACCAAGTGATTGGGCGTTGGAAACAGGTAGTATGGAAAATATTCCTGAGTCGCTGACAATTATTGCTGTTGTCTTTTTGTCCTCAGTGGCTATTGTGACAAGCGTTGTCTTCTTGCGAAAGCATCCAATTAGAGATAAAGGAACTGCAAGAATAAACCATTTTTGATAGGCAATTAGAATCTCTCTTTTTTTCTAACTTATTTTCAGTGTCATTTAGAAAAAGTCGTTTATCTATAGTGATTTTAAATTGTTAAAAAATCAGAATTAGAAAAAACAAAAAAGCGGTGTGTTTACTTTATTGTACCGCTTCAACTTTTAATATTTCAGGTACTACTGATTTTAGGTGTGCTTCAATACCGTTTTTAAGTGTCATCTGTGACATTGGGCAACCAGCACAGTGTCCAACTAGACGGACTTTAACGATTAATCCTTCTACGGCTACGAGTTCGACGTCTCCGCCGTCCATTTGAATCTGTGGTCTAATCTCATCTAAGGCATCTTGCACTCTTTTTTCGATAGAATCAACCATAATGATCAACTTGTTCAAATTAAGAAAAATCAAGGATTATAAAATATTCCTGTTCTCTGTGCATTAATTTTATATTAATAACTTGAAAATTGTGGGAAGACGCCCATAAATCAGCTCTCTGAAAACTTGAACTGTAGTGTTGTTGTACAAAACTACAAAATTGATTAAGAATCCAAAATGCTTAACTAGTTTATTTTATCAGGTGAGGGTATGTCTCAGCAACAAACCATAATTCGAACAGAAGGCCATCTTAGAGAAGCACTCTTTAGGTCGGGCTACTCAGAGAGAGTTGCGGTTGAGTTGCTAAAATGGTATGATTTATCAAAGAAA
The DNA here is from genome assembly GCA_964640475.1 of uncultured Candidatus Bathyarchaeia archaeon. Classification (GTDB taxonomy): domain Archaea; phylum Thermoproteota; class Bathyarchaeia; order Bathyarchaeales; family Bathycorpusculaceae; genus Bathycorpusculum. Next base: position 8,549 of record CAZXGX010000074.1, on the reverse strand, counting down.
GGCGTAGCAAGCTTCTAATTGCCATTTTTAATAATAAGATTTCTTAACTCAGAAAAAGTTCAGTTATTGTCAACAAAGCAAATTAGATAGTTAAGGAATCAATAAGACCAGTGTGGGTAACGCATGAAGAAGCAAGTGTTCATTTCAGGCCCAATCCAAGGTATGGAAAACAACCAAGACTACTATAGAAAAACAATAACTGACATCAGCCACAAACTAGGCTTCGACGTAATTGATCCTTGGAAACGGGAAAAAATCCTCTATAAAGGCACTGAAGAATGCTGGTGGAACACCTACACTACTTACGACTTTGTCCAACGTGACCTCGCCGATGCCGAACGGTGCGATATAATGGTTGTTTACCTACCCAGACTCTCTGCAGGTGCATGTATGGAAATGTTTTATGCGAAACATAAAGGCAAAAAAGTGATTGTAGTCTCCGAAATGCAATGCCTAAGCCCATGGATAGTTGTGCACTCTGATCTGATTATTAAAAACTTCGATGCGCTTGAAGAGGCGCTCAAAAAAGTAGCTTAGATAATTTGCTATCAATACTTTAGCGGCATCTAAAATTGAGTTTACCGAACTGTATTTTTAATCACTAACATTTATATCAAAGTGTACGTTTGTCCGCTCCAAATGAGTAAATACAGTGACGGCGTTCAATACTACCTTATGGTGGCGGGCGTCGGATTAATTGCGGCATCTGTCTCAATCGGTTTTTACCTGTTGTACCAGCAGATTTGGAGTTTCACCCAGCAAGCCTTAGAATACTCAATATTACTCATTTTACCCTTATCATTTCTAGCAATAGGTTTACCCTACTTAATCGTTAAACGTTTCGCCAAAACCAAAACTACAGGCTCAGGCACCCACAGTGTCCTCGAAGCATACCACTTAACCAACGGCGAAGTCAGCCTCAGAGACACTATTGTTAAACCTATCGCTGGCATGCTAACCATAGGTTTAGGCGGAAGCGCAGGACCTGAAGGACCAAGTCTACTTGCGGGTGGAGGAGTAGCCTCAGCCATAGCTAAACGTTTTAATATTCACGCTGATTTGCGAAGACGATTGTTTGTTGCAGGTGCTGCGGCCGGTTTAGCAGCTACTTTCCGTACACCATTGACGGGCATTCTTTTTGCCTTGGAGATTCCTTACAAGAATGATTTGGATAGGGAGACATTTATTGAAGCAGTTGTTGCTTCCGTGCCTGCTTATCTGCTTTCAATAGCTGTTTTGGGTAGTGAACCGCTTTTTGGCATCACGTTGACCGCCAATATTACACTAACTGAAATTGCTCTTTCACTACTACTCGGCTTAATCTGCGGCTTATACGCGATCTTTTTCACTAAAACTTTTACTTGGACCGAACAGCTTGGGAACAGAATCAGAAAAAAGCTTGGAGACAGCGGACTAATTATTACGGCTGCAGTAGTGCTGAGTCTTTCAGGTGCTGTTTCAATCTACACGATTGGTATAGGATTAAACTTTACCAGTGCGATCATACAAACAGCTACGCTTAGTGTGGGCATACTTATTGCAATTGTTTTGTTGAAAACTTTCCTTACCGCAGTAACGCTTAATTTTGGTGGAAGTGGCGGACTATTCTTCCCAACCATCGTTATAGGCGCAGGTATAGGCTGCATATTTGCCCAAGTCTTAAATGCAAACTATCCTGTGATGTTCATTGCTGTTGGCATGGCGGCGCTGCTTGGCGGCACACACAAAATTCTTTTAACGCCAGTTGCCTTTATCATGGAAACTTTAGGCGGAGTCTTCGCCATCCCAGCCTTGTTAGCAAACGCTGTAAGCTACCTAATCTCAGGAAAACATGCCTTCTATTCACTACAGCCGCGGACAAGGCTTAAGGCGGAAGTGCTTGCCCTTGAGAGATTCTTCATTAAAGCAGAAAAGCAAGTGCCTGAAAAGTTGCAGGCAACAGTCGCTGTTGACGTGATGACCAAAAAACCTGTTGTTTTACATCAAGATGCAAGCGTAGAGGAAGCTTTAGCTTTGTTTAAGGACACTAAATTCCGAGTGTTTCCAGTAATTGATGATTCAGGGCATGTTGTAGGGGCTGTTAACTTGGAAGATTTAGGGTATGTTGATGTATATCAACAATCCATGAACCTATCAGAAACAGTGATGCATAAACCAACATTAGTCAAAGCTCAAACCAGTATTAAAGATGTAGTGCAAGCTATGATGGAGAAACAGCAAGATCACGTTTTTGTTGTTGACCAAGACGAACAGCTGATTGGTGTGATTTCAGGAATCGATGTAAACAAGAAAATGATTGAGCTACTTTCAGCATAACAAAAAATGCTGTTTTTAGCATCTATTTGAACTCAATAAAAAGCAGGGATAACGCAACAATACTTTTAAGCCCTAAAATCCTAAACAGAAACTAGTGAACTAGTAATGAAACTAAGAACCCTAAAGCTTACACCTGAACAACTACTACGCACCCTTCAAGGCAAACCAACCGTTCTTGACCTACCAGTAGATTTGGAACTTTTAGACATAAAATATGACGCCTTCGCACGGCAAGTGATTGCTATTGTTAGAAGCGATAGCTTCGAAGATATTGCAGAAGCCATACCGATTCCAGATCTTAGTTTAGAAACAACAACACATGCTCAAAAAACCCCAATACCACTCGCATCATCAAAAACTTCAACACCAGCAATAATGCAACCAACCATGATATCTAGTGTAGGAGTAAAAACCCTAGAAGCAAAACCAACAGTCAAAGTTGAGGCAAGTCAAGATACTGGTGGAGTAGAAGATGAATTCACAAAAGAGCAACGAAAAGTCCTGCGTTTCTCGGTAGATGGTGATAACGTTATTGTTAAGCCAACCCAATTTTTGAAAGCAGAGTGGGATGACATTAATGATACTGTTAAAAGTCTAGGCGGCCAATGGGTCAAAGGCGCTGTTATTCCATGCTGGTCTATTCCAAAAACCCAAAAACCCGAATAAACTATTATGGATTAGAGTCTTCTCTTTCCCACTCTTCTGTTTCCAGTGTTATTGACTGTATTTCAATGGCATTAGCGTCAGAGTTAAGCGTTGGCAGTGAGGTATATTCGGAAACCCAACAATTTTCTAGTTTGTAGGCAGCCACTATTTTTCCAGCTATATCCAAAACTTGAAGAAGTAGATTCTTACACAACCTTTTTTGCGTCAAATCTTGCCTTGATTTAACTGAAGCTTGCTCAATCCAATGCTTGAATGAGACATCTACCATTGTTGTTTGCTCTATAACAATCATGATTGGTTTTCGCTGCCCATTTGCTTCATCTTTTTGAGCCATTTTGTTAAATTCTGAAACCACTTTTCCATCTAATAGTAAACGGTATTTACAGTTAGATTCAACATTTGGCTTTCTGGAGATAATGGGTAAACGGGTCATGTTCATCACATGAATAGAGATAGGATTCTGAAGGCTAAACCACCGATAAGCATTGCTGAACCTATGTTTGCCAGTGTGATTACTGATGTTGCTTTCCAACCGAACTCTTTACCAAGGATCGCAATTGTTGACACACACGGAATGTATAGCATTGCTACTAACGCCATCACTACAAGCTGCACTGCGGTAAATCCTCCTGGCTGAACCATCAAATTAGTGGTACCTAAGATTGCTGTTGCACCCACGAGTATCAATTCCTTGCGAACTATACCCAAGAGCAGCAATACACCAGCCGCTGCAGGTAAGCCAAGCAAACCCACCGTTAAAGGAGCCATAAAATCACTAATCGGTGTAAGTACATTATAGACGTATAATGTCTGAATCAATGCACTGCCAACAATGTAGATTGGGAAGACAATGTAAATTATTGATTTTGTTCGTGTCCAAGTCTGCTTTACAACAACTTTAAGCGAAGGCATCTTAAAACTGCTCATCTCCATGATTAATCCTGTAGATTTGCCTGGAACAGCCTTCACAGCGATTCTACCTAAGAGGAAGATTATTGCGATATCCACAACATAGAGCAGTAGCGCCCATTCTATACCAACAAACAAGCCAACCATACCAAAAAGTATGATTGTTCTTGCCGAGCAAGGTGCAAAAGTGATTGCGAAAGCTGCTAGTAGCCGTTCTCGTCTGGTTTCCATGATTTTACATGAATGAATAGCGGGTACACTGCAACCGTAACCAAGAATTATCGGAATAAGAGCTTTGCCGTGCAAACCTATTTTGTGCATCGCACTATCCATCATGAACGCTACACGAGTAAGCATTCCTGAATCTTCCACTATAGCCATCAGCAAATAGAAGGGAATGACGAATGGAATAATCAACGTGAGACCAGCGCCGATTCCGCCCCAAATACCATTCAAAATTATACTTAAGAGGGGTTGAGTTGAAGACAAAGCTGGATCAAGAGGATTAATAGCGTTTAATCCCGCTGATATTAGACTTGATAACCAGTTCCCTATGAAAAACGTCCAAAGCAACAAGCCTGCAATAACACCAGCGGATGTAAAGTAACCTAAAACCTTGTGTGTAGTTAACCAATCCAGTTTTTCTGAGAAAGTACTTTTAATTTCGCTTTGTTGAAGCGCAGAGGCAGCAATAGAGCTTGCAAGCGCATATCGTTCTGAAGCAATAATTGAAAAACAAGGTTCCTGACAAGTACTTGACAGCTCCTGTGCGATGATCTTGGCGGAATCCGCAACTATCGTGGATTTGTCTGAGACGATTTTAGTGATTTCAGCGTCGCCTTCAAGCAGTTTGATTGCCAGCCAACGAGCAGGATACTTTAGCGAGAGTTTTTCTTTTTCAACTATTTGTTTTAACTTCTCAATTCGCTCTTCTAGTTCTTTTCGGTACTTCAAGTGCTTGGCTTTAGGCTTATGAATAGCCACATTAACGGCTTTACTGATAAGTTCATAGACACCTTCGCCTCGTGTTGCAACGGCAAAAACAACAGGCACACCTAAAGTGTCTTCAAGCTTCGCCCTATCTATGATCATACCTTTGTTTTTAGCAACATCAATCTGGTTTAAGCATAAAACAAGCGGAGCTTGCATTTCTAATAGTTGAAGCGTGAAGAATAGGTTGCGCTCAAGCACTGACGCATCAACAACATTAATTACTGCATCAGGATTTTCAAGTGCAATATAATCTCTTGAAACAAGCTCCTCCATTGAGAAAGTTGAGAAAGAATAGATTCCTGGCAAGTCGATAACGGTTATTTCGTGGCCTTCAAAGTTTAAAGTGCCTTCGGCGCGATCCACTGTTTTACCAGGCCAGTTGCCGATAATTTGGTTAGAACCGGTTAATTGGTTGAATATTACACTCTTACCAACATTTGCGTTTCCAGCCAAAGCAATTGTTAAATGCTTATGGTTTTTGCTGCTAACTTTATTGTTCTTTTCGTTAGTCAACGTTTTTCCTACTCCTTATCTTTTACATTGGGATCTACGAAGACCTTTGATGCAATACCTCTGCCTATGGCTAACTTGGAGCCACGAACTAGAACTTCAATTGGTCCATCGAAAGGTGCCGCTTTAAGTAAGGTTATTTTTGTACTTGGAGTTAATCCCATGTCCAGTAGTCGCTGGAGTACTGTGTGGCCGCCTCTAATGAAACTGATTTTGCCTGACTGACCATTTTTGAGTTCACTTAGGGCAACGAGGTTTTCTTTTCGTTTTCCAACCTCTTCTAAACCTCTATTATGAAGTGAGATGCATTCTTCACAATTTGAAAATGGGAGGTCACATGCGGGTATAGGTTTACCATCATCTGAACAGGTATCAGGATGCTTTAGTAAACGACAGAGGGATTCTTCTGCTTCATCTGATAAGGCATGCTCCATCTGGCATGCTTGCTTGTGAACTTTATCTTTACCAATATGTAGGACATCAGAGAGAAATGTCTCAAGCAAGCGGTGTTTACGCGTGATTTTTTTTGCTTCTTGAAGACCCTTGTCTGTTAGTATACTACCATGATATGGAGAATATTGTACATATCCTTCATCTGCTAGTTTCTTGAGCATTTCTGTTACACTAGCTGGCGTAACAGCTAATTTTTCAGAAATCTCAGTGGTACTCACCAAGTCGCCGTTCTTTGATAATCCATAAACGGCTTTTAAATAATCTTGAGTTGATTTTTGCATCATTTCAGCCAACTCTTTTTTAGGCACACCTAAATCTTAGCTTCCAAACTAATAAATATTTAGGCGCACCTAAAAATTATCCCCGTCAAAACTCTAAAAAAACAAAACCAACAGAACCATTGCATCATCACCTCAACATTTTGAACATTCATCACCCTCTAGTAACGGCTAAATACTGCAAAGCCTAATTCCGTTGATGAATCTAACCATAGGGAAGACTAAAGAAATGAAAAACTTCCAAGACTTAGTCGCAGATTTAGTTCAAGCAACCCGCAATCATGAACAATACCGAGACAAAGAATGCATAAACATGATTGCAAGTGAAGGAATCAAATCACCAGCAGTTAGCGAAATGCTCAATCAATCACACGATCTCGCATCAAGATACGCAGAAGGAGACAACGACGCTCAAGGACACGTTAAAGTCAGGTTCTATCAAGGCCAAAAATACATGAGCAAAATCGAGGACCTAACAACAGACATCATGAAAGACCTTTTTAAATCAACTTGGGCAGACGTACGATTAGTCTCAGGCACCCACGCAAACCTTGCAACCTTCAAAGGCTTATCTTTAGCCTCAAAAAACAACAAAATGGTCGTTACACCACTAAGCTGCGGCGCACATATCAGCCACGACTACACTGGCTTAGCAGGTAACATCCTTGGGTTAGATAACATAAATCACGTTTACAATATTGACGAGTTTAACATTGACCCAGACAAATCCGCCTACGTTATCCGAGCAGCAAAACCAGGCATTGTCACCTTCGGCGGCAGCCTTTTCTTGTTCCCACATCCAATAAAAGAACTTAAAGCTGTATGCGACGAAGTAGGCGCATTCGTAGCCTATGACGCATCACACGTCCTTGGTTTGATTGCAGGCGGACAATTCCAAGACCCACTTCGAGAAGGCGCAGACTTTATTACATCTTCAACTCACAAAACCTTCCCAGGTCCTCAAGGCGGAGTCATAATGGGAAGCCCAACCACACCAGCCTTAGAGAAGGCAGTAAGAAAGATTCAGTTCTCAATTTTCCCACTAACCGCTTCAAGCACCCACTTAGGGAGATTGCCAGCATTAGGTATAGCAGCTTTGGAAATGAAACTGTTTGGTCAAGATCTAGCAAGGCAAATCGTTAAGAATGCTCAAACAGCAGGTCAATACCTCTGTGAAAACGGCGTAAAAGTTCTCGCGGAACATAAAGGCTTTACGCGTAGCCATCAAATCGCTGTAGATATTCGCAGTTGGGGTGGAGGCAAAAAAATCGCTCAAGAACTCGAAGACGCAAACATTGTCCTAAACAAGAACCTACTGCCTTATGATAACCAAAGTGGTAAGGATGATCCTTCAGGACTAAGAATTGGCTTCCAAGATGTAACTAGACACGGCTTTGGCGAAGGTGACATCAAACACCTTTGCGACCTCATGCTTGACATAATTAAAGGAAAACGCAAGCCAACCGAGGTTAAAGTGGATGTTATAGCCCTAAAGAAAGAGTTCAGTAGTGTCAAGTATGGATTCCAAAGTGTTGAAGAAGCGTTAAAATACATAAAAGCTTAAACATTTAACCCTTTTTTTAATTATTACTTTCTTTTTTTCCTAAAACTTAATAAATCCAGTTAATGCTTTTGTTGCTGAAAAGGCATGGACAATTTTCTGTTTATACTTATGCCATTAGTTGCAGTCGGTTTCATAATACTCTTTATCTTATTACCAAGATATGGTCCGCATTATACTTCACGGTTAACTTGCCCCAATTGTAAGAGGCAATTCAATTTTCACTGGATCCCGGGAGCAACAATCAATTCTCTGCGATACAGAAATCATCGACCTTTAAAATGCCCCTATTGCCATGTTCGATCAACTTTTGAAATTGTGTCAACAAGGATCAGCAAGCCAAAAATTAAGACTAAAGCATAAAGAGCAGTTTCTCATTTAGAGAACACTTTATTATACACTAATACAATCAAGTTTTCTATTGATAAGTCAAAGGTGACTCTTGGCATGAAAGTATTGTTAAATGATGGTTTAGAAAAGGAAGGCATAGAGATCTTCCAAGAAGCTGGCATAGAGACAGATAATAAGAAACGTGATTTACCCACACTGATCTCTGAAATAGGCCAGTTTGACGCACTAGTTGTAAGAAGCGCCACAAAAGTAACTAGAGAAGTTATTGAAGCAGGCGCAAAAGGCAAACTCAAAATTATTGGACGCGCAGGAGTCGGCTTTGACAATATCGATACGGCTGCTGCTTCAGAAAACGGGATTTTGGTTAAAATTGCACCATACGGAAGCACAAATGCTGTGGCGGAGTTAGCGGTTGATTTGATGCTTTGCATTTCACGAAATACGCCTCAGTCGCATCATTCACTGAAAAACGGTGTTTGGATTAAAAAGAAGCTGGAAGGCAGAGAGCTTGC